>CAMFBT010000030.1 GCA_945948625.1 uncultured Mycoplasmatota bacterium
GGAGAGAACACCTTAAAGAAGTAGGTGTTATCCACATTTTTTAGTATGGATAAATATCTCTTTCCAATAACATTATATTATAAAATAAATAAAAAATCAATAATAATATTGCTTTATTAAAAAAAATATAGTACAATTAACTTAAGAATATGGAGGAAAGAAATATTATGAAGTTAAATAGAAAAGGTCAAACATTAGTGGAATATGTACTTATAATATCTCTAATTACTGTATTAGCTATTGGATTAGTAAAAATATTTGGAGGATATCTTCAAGATGCTGTTACTAAAATGGGATGTAGTATATCTGGTAAAGAATATGTTGAAGGTGCTAAAGTAGGCAGTGGATATTGTTCTGGAGATGAAAATAAATTATTTGAATAGAATATAAAACGACATATTATTTATATTCTTTTTTTTATAATCAATATATGAAAATATATATTGATTTATTTTTTTTACTTAATTTAATTATGGACTGTATTATTATAATTAGCACTTCAATATTATTAAAAAGAAAAACAAGTACTATTAGAATAATATTATCATCTTTACTAGGAGGAATTTCATCCTTATTATTATTTAGTAATATTAATAAAATATTATTAGAAGTAATAAGTATAATACTCATGGTATTAATAGCCTTTGGTTATAATAAAATAAGATATATTATTAAAAATATTATATATGTATATTTACTTAGTACTTTACTAGGAGGAATTATATATCTATTTAATATTAAAGTATCTAATAATGTCTTTTTAACATATTTAATTATAATTATTATATCTATTGAAGTATTAATACTTTATATAAAAGAAATAAAGAAAATGAAAAATATATATAATAATTATTACAAAGTAGACATATATTTTAAAGATAAAGAAAAAATATCTGTAATAGGATTCGTAGATACTGGTAATAATTTATATGATCCATATAAAAAAAGACCAATAATTCTCTTGTCAAAAAAATATATAAGGGATGATAATTATATCTTAGTACCATATTATACAACGAATGGAGAAGGATTACTTAAGTGTATAAAACCAGATATAATATTTATTGAAGGTATAGGATATAAAGGAAATATATTAATAGGATTTTCAGATAGTCCAAAATTAATAGATGGAGTAGATGTAATATTGCACAAAGATATAATGAAAGGATGATAAAAATGTTAAGATTAATTAAGAAAATATTTACTAAATTAAATTATTTATTCTTTGTAGGAAGTACTGATATATTACCAGAACCACTAAATAAAGAAGAAGAAGAAAAGTATGTAACCATGTTTCTAAATGGAGATATGAAGGCAAGAGATAAATTAATAGAACATAATCTTAGATTAGTGGTATTTCTTGCAAAAAAATATGAAAATACTAAGATTGATTTAGAAGATTTAGTTTCCATTGGTACAATAGGATTAATAAAGGGAGTAAATACTTACCAAAATGATAAAAACATAAAATTAGCAACTTATGCTTCAAGATGTATAGATAATGAAATACTTATGTACCTTAGAAAGACAAAGAAGAAAAGAACAGAAGTATCATTTGAAGATTCTTTATCATTTGATTCAGAAGGCAATGAATTACATCTAGAAGATGTACTTGGAACTAAAGAAGATATAGTAACAAAACCAATCGAAGATGAGTTAGATAAATATATGATGTATAAAGAAATAAACAAACTAGGTAAAAGAGATAGAGAAATAATAGAATTAAGATATGGACTTAATGGTAAAAAAGAAATGACACAAAAAGAAGTTGCAACATTACTTGGAATATCACAATCATATATTTCTAGAATAGAAAAAAAAGTTATAAAAAAATTATCTAATATAATAAAACTATAAAAGATTACTAAAAAAGTAATCTTTTATAATTTATATATTATAAATAAATATCAAAATAAAATACCTTGATAAATATTTACCTTTATAGTATAATAATATTGTATTAGATAAGAAGGAGATTAGATATGGATAAACTTAAAAAATGGATAAATAAAAATAAGGGGTTATCAGTTATATTATTGCTTTCATCAATATTTTTAATAATAATAATTATTATATTTGTTGAACTTTTAATAGGAGGATCATCAAATAAATATGGAAATAGATTAGAGGGTATTGATGAAGTTAAAATAAGTAGTACAACATATGAAGAAGTAGAAAAAGAACTAACTGATACAGGCTTAATAGAAAAAGTAGAGACAAGACTACAAGGAAAAATAGTTTATACAACAATAGAACTAAAGAGTGATGTAACAGTGGATAAAGCAAAAGAAATAGCAAGTAATACATTAGATAATTATAGCGAAGAAGAACTAGCATTTTATGATTTTTCATTCTTTTTAAAATGGAAAGGTGAAGAAAAAGATACCATTATTACTGGGAATAAACACCATAATTTAGATAGCATTGCATGGGTAAAGAGTTAGGAGAATACCAATGAAAAAAAGAAATAATAAAATAATAGTATTAGTATTAATAGCAATAATATTTTTAGTAAGTCTATTAATATTTATTCTAAATTATAGTAAAGACGATTCAAGTTTTTCAATCTTAGAAAAAAAATGGATAAATGATAATGCCAGTAATGTAATAGATATAAGTGTTTATAATGATATACCAGTTTATGGAAATAATGGAAAAGGAGTAATATTTGATTTATTAGATGATTTTACTACTACTTATGGAATTAATTTTAATAAAATATCATACTCTGTAGAAAACAAATCATCATTAAAAGAAAATGCATTCAAAGTAATTCCAAATAGTACAGCACTTACTGATAAAGACATTCTTTTGTATGAAGATAATTATGTATTAGTGGGAACAAAAAAAGAGAGTATAGATACAATATATGATATGGATAACTTATCAATAGGAGTATTATCTAGTGATATGGGAATAATAAGTAATAGTTTAACTTCTGTTAAAAATATATCATATATTCAAAAAGAAACAATTGAAGAAATAGAAAGTGCTATAAATAATAAAGAAATAGAATATACAATTATTCCATATAATATGTATATGGATTTCATATTGAAAAACAATTTAAATGTATTATATCACTTAACAGATATATCATATAATTATGTTTTAACTATAAATAATAAAACACTTCTCAATATAATGAAAAAATATTATATAGGATATGAGAAAGAGAAACAATTAATTTCATATAAAAATAATTTCCTAAATGAATTCTTTTATAATAAAAACATTAGTGAAGTAGAAAAAATGGGATATAATTCAAGCCCATATACAGTAGGTTATATAACATATATGCCATATACAAATAAAGAAGAAGGAGATTTTGTTGGAACAATATCAAACTATTTAAGTGGATTTGAAGATTTGTTTGATGTAGATTTTAAAATTATTTCTTATAATAGTATAGAAGAATTAAAACAAGGACTATCAAGAGGAGAATTAGATCTAGTATTTGCTAATTTTAATACCAATGGATTAAATATAGATACCATTAAAACTAGTTCAATATTTAGAGAGGATTACATAGTTCTAGCGAAAGATTACTTTAATATTAATAGTATTAAAGGATTAAAAAACAAAGAAGTAGTAACATTAAAAAATAGTTATATAAATGATTACTTAAATAGTAATGGAATAAAAAATATTGGTTATGATAATACTGATGAATTACTTAGAAATATTGGTAATAAAACAATAGCAGTAATTGACAAAGATACTTATAACTATTATAAAAATAGTAAGTTTTCTGATTTTAAAGAAATATATAGTGATATACTACCATATGAATATAGTTTCATAATAAGAGATGTCAATAAAAATCAAATATTTAGTAAAATGTTTGACTATTATGTATCCACAGTTAATTATAATAGTATTAAATATAAATATAATACCAATTCAAAAATATATGAATTTAGCTTACTAGCAGCATTTTTAATAGGAATATTAACATTAATAAGTATATTAATTATAATATTCATCATAAAGAAAAAGAAAAATAATAATGCTGTAGTTCGTGATAATGATAAATTAAAATATATAGATGCTATGACATCTTTAAAAAATAGAACATATTTAAATTTAAAAATAAAAGAATGGGATGAAAATGTCATATATCCTCAAGCATTTGTAGTAATAGATCTTAATAATATAAAAGATATTAATGATAATCATGGTCATGAAGAAGGAGATATTATTATAAAGAAAGCTGCTAGTGTTTTAATAGTAAATCAAGAACCAAATACCGATATAATAAGAACAGATGGAAACGAATTCTTAGTATATATGGTAGGATATAGTGAAAAAGATGTAGTTAATTATACTAGAAAAATATATAAAGAATTAAAAGAGTTACCATATGGATATGGAGCAGCCATTGGATATAGTATGATAATGGATGATGTAAAGACAGTGGATGATGCTATAAACGAAGCAACAATAGATATGAGAAATAAAAAGGAAGCTTAATATGAAAAAACTTGTTAATAAAACAAAAAGATATTTTAAAAAGATGTTAGAAATTCTAAGTTTAAAAGAACTTAGAATTTTACCTGCATATTTAGCATATAATTTTGTATTAGCCACAATTCCTCTTCTTACTATAATAGTTATAGTAGCAGGATTTTTCTCAATTTCAATTGATACAGTAATAGGAGTATTAAATGATTTACTACCAAGTTATGCCAGTAAAGTAGTAGTGGGAGCAATATCAGGACAAAGTTTTGACTTTAGTATAGGAATATTAAACATAATTACTTTTGTAATTGCAGTTAATGGAATGTATGCTATAATAGATGCCTCAAATACATTATATAAAATAGAAGATAATAATGCTATTAAAGATAGAATGAAATCAGTATTAATTTTACTTATAATAATAATGCTATTAATATTTTTAGTATTATTCTCGATGCTTGGTAATCAAATATTAAATATACTAGCAGAAAATAAAAACTTCAAGAATATAATTGATGATTTGGTAATTATATATAATGCAATAAAATGGCCAGTAACCTTTTTAATAATATTTCTTAATATAAAGATAATTTACCGAATAGCTCCATCAAAGAAAATAAAAAGTGAAGAAACAACAATTGGAGCCTTTATTACGACAGTAGGTTGGATCCTATCCACTGCTATATTTGGTTATTATATAAATTATTTTGGTAGATACGATTTAGTATATGGTGGACTATCAAATATAATAATATTACTTATTTGGGTTTATCTTCAAAGTTTTATACTAATATTAGGTATAGTAATTAATACAATGAAGTATAATAAATCATAATAAAAACATACTAAATATTGATAGTATTACTTTAAATATATTAATACAGACTACATAAATAATATAGTAATACTATTATCTCCTTATATATGAAGTCTTTTATGACTTAAGTGAGTTAAAAACTCACTTTTATTATTGAATAGTTATTAAAAATATGTTATATTAATAATGAAAAAAATATAATGAGGAATGATAAAAATGAATATAATAGATATAATTATTAAGAAAAAAAATAAAAATGAATTAACAGAAGAAGAAATAAAATATGTAGTTAATAACTTTGTAAGTGGGGAAATAAAAGACTATCAAATGTCATCACTTCTTATGGCAATAGTTATTAATGGAATGACTGATAATGAAGTAATATATTTAACAAAATATATGATGCTATCTGGAAGTATATTAGATTTAAATAATTTAACTAACATTGTAGATAAACATTCAACAGGAGGAGTTGGAGATAAAACAACACTAATAATATCCCCAATAGTCTCTTCATGTGGATGTAAAGTAGCAAAAATGAGTGGAAGAGGACTTGGATATACTGGAGGAACAATTGATAAATTAGAAGCAATACCAGGGTTTAATGTCAATTTATCAAAAGAAGATTTCATTAAAGAAATAAATGAAATAGGTATGGCAATAACAAGCCAAACAGAAGATATAGCAATCGCAGATAAAAAAATATATGCATTAAGAGATGTAACCGGAACTACTGAAAGTATTCCACTTATTGCATCTTCTATAATGAGTAAAAAAATAGCATCAGGATCTAAAAATCTTGTTTTAGATATAAAGGTAGGAGAAGGAGCATTAATAAAAAATCTTGATGATGCCCATAAATTAGCAAACCTAATGATAAAAATAGGTAAAGAAAACAATATGAAAGTAGTATGTTTACTTACAAATATGGATATCCCATTAGGTAATAATATTGGAAATTCACTTGAAGTACTTGAGGCAATAAATTCATTATATTATAATCCAAATAACAATCTAATGAAATTATGTATAGAATTATCTAGTTATATGGTAAAACTAGGATTAAATATATCTTATGAAGAAGCAAAAGAAAAAGTACTAGAAGTAATTCAAAATAAAAAAGCCTATAACAAATTACTAGAATTTATTAAATATCAAGGAGGAGATGTTAATAAACTACCTAAAAGTAGAGGTATATATGAAATAAAAAGCGATAAAGAAGGATATTTAACAAACTTACACTCATTAGAATTAGCAAAATTATCTAGTAATTTAGGATCAGGAAGAAAAAACAAAGACGATAAAATAGATTATTCAGCAGGTATAATAATAAATAAAAATATAAATGATAAAACAGAAGTAGGAGATACAATTTTAACACTATATACAAATAAAGAATTACCAAATATAGATAAAGAAAAAATATTTAATATTGAGAATAATCTTAAAGAAAATATAAAACTTATTTATGAAGTTATAGAATAATATTTACAAATCAATTAAATTATAGTAATATATATAAAAACGAAAGAAGGAATAGTAATGAATAATATAAATATGGAAAATATGGTTAATTTTTGCAAGCAATATGGATTCATATTTCAAGGAAGTGAAATATATGGAGGACTAGCAAATACATGGGATTTTGGTCCAGTAGGAGCCCTTCTTAAAGAAAATATAAAAAGAGCATGGTTAAAAAAGTTTATTCAAGAAAATGAAAATAATGTTGGTCTAGATAGTGCCATTCTTATGAATCCAAAAACTTGGGAAGCATCAGGACATCTAAAGACATTTTCTGATCCATTAATTGATTGTAAGGAATGTAAAACTCGTCATAGAGCAGATAAATTAATTAATGATTACTCAAACTCTATTATTGGAGATTCAATGACAGAGAAAGAAATGATAGAATACATAAAAGAAAATAAAGTGCCATGTCCAAAATGTGGAAAAAGTAATTTTACCGATATAAGACAATTTAATTTAATGTTTAAAACATTTCAAGGAGTAACAGAAGATGCAAAATCCACAATTTATTTAAGACCAGAAACAGCACAAGGAATTTTTGTAAACTTCCAGAATGTTCAAAGAAGTATGAGACTAAAATTACCATTTGGAATAGGTCAAGTTGGCAAATCATTTAGAAATGAAATAACACCAGGAAACTTTATATTCAGAGTAAGAGAATTTGAACAAATGGAATTAGAATTCTTTTGTAAACCAGGAACAGAATTAGAATGGCATAAATACTATAAAGATTATTGTTATAATTATTTATTATCACTAGGAATAAATAAAGATAAACTAAGACTTAGAGATCATTCCAAGGAGGAATTATCATTCTATAGTAATGCCACTACTGATATTGAATATTTATTCCCATTTGGTTGGGGAGAATTATGGGGAATTGCTTCCCGTACTGATTACGACTTAACATGTCACCAAACAGTATCAGGAAAAAATATGGATTATATTGATCCCGAAACAAATGAAAGATATATACCATATGTAATAGAACCATCAGTAGGAGTAGAAAGAACAATACTTACAGTACTATGTGATTCCTACCATAAAGAAGTGCTAGAAGATGGTACAACTAGAGAAGTAATGAAATTTCATCCATATTTAGCACCATATAAAGCCGCAGTATTACCATTAGTAAAAAAATATCATAGTGAAAAAGCAATGGAAATATATAGAAAGTTATCAAAAACATTTATGATAACTTATGATGAAACAGGAAGTATTGGTAAAAGATATAGAAGAGAAGATGCTCTTGGAACACCATTTTGTATAACAATAGATGATGAAACAATTAATAATGAAGCAGTAACAATAAGAGATAGAGACACAATGAAACAAGATACTGTTAAAGTAGAAGAAATAGAAAAATATATAGAAGAGAGAATAAAGTTTTAGAAAAGTTCTCTTTTTTTTCTTTACATCATTACTTTTATTATGCTATAATTAAATTATAAAAGTAGTAGGTGACGCAAGTGGAAGAAAAAAATAACATAATAGCTTCATATATTGAAGAAAAAATAAATGAATTAGAAAAAATGTCTATGTATGTTCCTAATGAAAATAAAGAAAAATTACTTATGGCATTTAAAAATAGAAATGAAAATATTGAAACCATAAAAACAAGAATAGACACTATTTTTAATAATAGTGTACTAGCATATAAAGAAAATCTTGAAAAAATGGGCTTTGCTTATGATGATATTATTAAAGTATATGATAAAGTTGGTAAAATGAATAAAACAACATCAAAACTATATCTTAAAGGAGGAATAGTACCATATCTCTTACTAGGAGAAAAATCAAATAGGAAGCATAATAACTTAGATTTATTATGTAGTAAAAAAGATATCCAAATGATAAGAGAAGTATTTAGAAAAAATGATTTATATGATCCTAAAAGAGATAGCTTAACATATACAGTAAATAATATTGATTATGGCTTTCAAGTAGTAATAGATGGAATAAAAGTAAATATAGGAGTTTATGAAGAAAAAGAAAATCAAATAATAGAATATAATTTTGATTGTCATAATAGAATAGGAATAATAAAGAATATTAATGTAAAACCAAGTGAGTATATTGTTCCATATGTATCATCTGATAATAAAAAGTATATGACCTTATCTTTAGAACTGATAATAGCAGATAAACTTATGTTAAATAGAGATAAAGATAAAATAGATATAGAAAAAATAAAAGAATGCAATGGTATAAGTGAAGATAAAATAAAAAAAATACCACTTCCAATAGTAAAAAAACTAAAGTTAGTAGGAGATAACCTAGAATTTACTAGTACTATGCCAAGAATTAAATTAGATATTCCAAAAAGACAAAGAAGTATGGGCTTTATAAATATAGGTACTATTCTTTTAATAATTGTAATAGTAGTATGTATAAAACTAGGAAACAGATAGACTTTACAAAGTCTATTTTTTATTATAAAATAAACTAGTGATGTTTATGGAAGAATTATTTAATAAATGTAAAATATGTCCAAGAGAATGCATGGTAAATAGAAATAAAAAAGAGTTAGGATACTGCAAAGCCTCGAGCAAACTAAAAATAGGAGGATATCATTTACATATGTGGGAAGAACCAGTATTAGAAGGAAATAAAGGTTCAGGTACAATATTTTTTAGTCATTGCAATTTAAGATGTATATATTGTCAAAATTATGATATAAGTATAAAAACACAAGGAGAAGAAATAACAATAAATAGATTATCAGATATAATGATAGAATTAGAAGATATGGGAGCTTCTAATATCAATTTAGTGACACCAACACATTATATACCATTAATAAAAAAAGGAATTATTACAGCAAAAAAGAGAGGATTGTCTATACCTATAGTATATAATACATCAGGATATGAAAAAGTAGAATCATTAAAATTACTTGAAGGATTAATAGATATATATATGCCTGACTTTAAGTATTATAATAATGAATTAGGAAAGTATTCAAATGTAAAAAACTATTTTGATATAACCAGTTTAGCTATTAAAGAAATGTATAGACAAGTAGGAAAACCAAAATATAATAAAGAAGGCTTTTTAATAAAAGGAATGATAGTAAGACATTTAGTATTACCAGATAATTATGAAGATTCAAAAAAGATAATATCTTACTTATATAAAGAATATAAAAATAATATTATTTATAGTATAATGAATCAATATACACCACTTAGAATAACAAAATATCCT
The DNA here is from genome assembly GCA_945948625.1 of uncultured Mycoplasmatota bacterium. GTDB lineage: Bacteria > Bacillota_I > Bacilli_A > RF39 > UBA660 > CAG-302. The sequence goes on from CAMFBT010000030.1 coordinate 10,013, forward strand.
GAACTAAATAAAAAGACAGATAAAGAAGAATATAATAAAATAATAGATTATGCTTATGATCTTGGAATTCGTAATTGTTTTATTCAAGAAGAAGAAAGTCAAAGCGATAGTTTCATTCCAAATTTTAAAGGAGATAACATAATATAATAGATTATGTTATTTATTTTATCCTCTTAAGCCTATAGTCTTAAGAGGTGTGAGTGAGCTTATAATCTCCCTCACAACCATTTAGGTATGATGTAATTTAATAGGAAGAAAATATT
>CAMFBT010000031.1 GCA_945948625.1 uncultured Mycoplasmatota bacterium
GTTACCTTGGTGAGCCATTACCTCACCAACTAGCTAATACGCCGCAGGCCCATCTAATCGCGAAGCTTTAAAGGCTCCTTTCAATATAAAATTGACTTTTATATTTTATTCGGTATTAGCAATCGTTTCCAACTGTTATCCCCAACGAAAAGGTAGGTCACCCACGTGTTACTCACCCGTCTGCCACTAGATGGTAATCCAGATTCAGTTTTGTGCAAGCACGCAACCTTCACTGGGCCATCTCGTTCGACTTGCATGTCTTAGGCATGCCGCCAGCGTTCATCCTGAGCCAGGATCAAACTCTCAATAAAAAATTTATTTAAATTAAATACTTTAATAAGTTTTCCTAGCTACTCAAATTGACATTTTGCTCAGTTTTCAAAGAACAATCTCTTTTTTGCATCTTCTTTTTTTCGGTGCATTAATAATATATCAGATATATTCGACAATGTCAACTATTTTTTTTACTTTTTTTTAATTTTTTCTATTAATAAATTAAGCAAAATAAAAAAACAGTTTAAGCATTTTTTTAATACATAATATATTATGCACTGAATGTTAAAATGTTTACAATTTTTTATTTTTTTCAAAGACACAACATTGAAGCTTTTTTTGCTTCAGTGATATATATCATATCACTTATTTTTTTGTTTGTAAAGTCTTTTTTTAATTTTTTTTCATTTTTTTTATTTTCAACTTTATTTGTTGTAAAACAATCATTTTAACTTTTTTTCAAAGATACTTCTGTGATTAATAATTCCCATTATTTCCTCACACAATATGTATATTATCACTTATTTTTTTGTTTGTAAAGTTTTTTTTTAAAAAAAATGAAGAAATTTAGTATTTTAGTGTTTCTTCATTATTATTGTTCTTCTTTTTCTACTAATTCTATATATTTTTGATGATATGATTCTATTGTTTTTTTATTAAACGGATCTTCTTTTGCTCTTACCATATCTATTAATTCTCCTAGTTCATATTTCAATATAAAATCTAGTCTACTAGAATAATGCATTTGTTTTTTGTGATAACGATATTCCATTCTATCTAATACTTTAAAACTTCCATTTGGAAATACTCTTAAGTCTAAATCATAATCTATATATTTTATTACATTTTCATCTATTATATATGGTGTTGCTATATTACAATAAAAATATATACCATAATCTTTTAATTGTCCTATTATATTAAACCATCTATCTTTATAAAAAAACATTATAGCAGGTTCTTTGGTTTTCCATACTCTACCATCTGAATCTACTACCGTAGTTTTGTTGTTTCCAAATACTATATAATCATCTTTTATTTCTAATACAACTGCTTCGTCCCATTGTCTATGTAGTTTTCCATTGTGTTTATAACAATGTATTTCTAATTTATCTCCTACCTTTATATTATCCATTTTATACACCTTCGTTTCAAATGTATTATACAATATTTTTTTTATAATTACAATATTAATATATTTTTTTTATTTTATGTGTTATAATATGTTTAAAGGATAGAACGGAGGTATAATATGAATTTTTTTAAGTTATTTCTTTTGGGCATTCGTTCTATTTTTTATGCTTTTTATAGATTCATTCGCTACTTTGGTATTGGATTTATTAATGTTTTTACTTTTATTCCTAAATATTTTATTGATGGTATTTTGATTATTTTTAAGAAAAGAAAGAAAGAAAAATCTTCTAAGAATAGTAAGGCTTTATCTTTTGCTATTATTAGTTGTTCTCTTTGTGTTTATTTTGTATGTGTTTTTCTATTTAGCAGATGGTATGTTCAAGGACTTAAGATTAAATATTTGTCTGATGATATTATTAGTTCTACTGAAATAATTGAAAAGCAAAATAATGATAGCGAAAAAAATACTACTGATAATGATCCTAACAATTCTAATATTGATGACCCTAATAATAATGGAAATAATAGTAATAATAACTATGTTTATTATCCAAACGATTATTGGGATTATCTTTCAGTTCCTTTTATTGATGTTGATTTTAATGAATTATTAAATAAGAATTCTGATACTGTTGGTTGGATTAAAGTTGAAGGAACAAAAGTTAATTATCCTGTTGTACAAAGTACTGATAATAGTTATTACTTATCGCACTCTTTTAATAAAAGTTCTAATCAAGGTGGTTGGATATTTGCTGATTATCGTGTTGATTTTAAAAACTTTGGGAAAAATACTATTATATATGGTCATAATATGAATAATAAAACAATGTTTGGTTCTATTCCTAATATGCTTTATGATAGTTATTTAAATAATAGTGATAATTATTATATCAAGATATCTACTCCAACTTCTAATACAATATGGAAAGTATTTTCTATTTATACTACTAAACCTGATGTTTATTATTTAAAGACTAATTTTAAATCTGAACCTTATGAGACTTTTTTAAATAATATAAAGAGTAAAAGTGTATATGATTTTGGTGTTAATATTACTAGTAATGATAAGATTCTTACTTTATCTACTTGTGATAATACTGGTACTAAGAGGGTTGCTGTACATGCTAAAATGATTAATATTGAATATAAATAGTTTTCTATTTATATTTTTTTATTTAAATTATTTACAAATATTTTAAAATATGTTATTATTTATTTGTACCAATTATTAGGGGATTAGTTAAATGGTATAATAATGGTCTCCAAAACCACTGTTGGGAGTTCGATTCTCTCATCCCCTGCCATTTGATTTTTAAAGAACTAATGATAGTTCTTTTTTATATTTAAAAGTACCTAAGTTTTTTTCTTAGGTACTGGATCATATATATATTGTTTTTTTGTAAAGGGATTACATTTTAATAGTCTTTTTATTCCAAGATATAGACCTTTTAATAGTCCATAAGTTTCTAATGATTCTATCATATAATTTGAACATGTTGGGATAAACTTACAACTATCATGAGATTTAAAAGGTATTTCTTGATATTTTTTTATTATTTTAATTATAAGATTTTTCATTTACATCACGATATTATTTTATCATAGTGTATTTTATTTATCAATATCTTTCATTGTTATCTTATTTAATCTTGTTATTGATACATTAAAGCTTTGATAATCAGCGGTTATAGTTCCTAATACTTCAAAGTTTGTTAATATTTTTCCATAATAACTATATATTAATAGTATTGTACCTATTTCTATATTTCCTATACTTACTAAATATATTGAGTAAAGTATTATTGCATATCTTGATATTTCAATTATTCCTAAAACAAAATATATTATTCCTTGTATTACAACATTATATTTATAATTTGCTCTTAAGTATGATTTATTATCTTTATTAAATAAATTCATAATACTATTTACATTACTTTTTTTGCTTGCTAAGGATGAATATAATTTATGTAGCATTATTGTTTTACTGTCTAGTGTTGATTTTCTTTTGATATTTAGATTTTGTACTATCTTTCCTGCTTTAAGATATATTATTATCATTATAATAGATATTATTATTGTTATCAAAAAGATTACAAAATTAAAACTAATAAAATAGGCATATATAATAAAGAATTCTATTATTTGGAGTATTCTTGTTATCAAGTTGCATAGAAAATTGCATATTATGTCTATATCATTATTTAGTATATTAGTGTATTCTCCTAGATTTATCTTATTTATATTTTTTGTTTCTGATATAGTAGCAGATGTATATTCTGTATATATTTTATTGTATAAGGTATACCATGTTTTTTGATTTAGGTATGACCATAAATAATAAAATAATGATAATAATAATGTTATAATTACTAAATAATAACCTGTTTTATAGTTTCCATCTGTTACCTCATTAATTGTATTACTCCAAAATACTGGTACTGTTAGTGCTAAACCTTGAATAAAAATAGAAGTAATTACTTTATTAATTACTTCTTTTTTTGCCATTTTTATTATTTTTTTGGTTTGTGAGAACATTCTAATCCTCCTTTAAGACCGCTATACTTCCTTCCTTTATGTTGTTTTTCATAGCATCATCTTTATTAATATGTAGTTCGGTTTTAAATGAATCTGCTATTTTGATATGAATATTGTTCAAAATGGTTTTTCCTACTGTTACAGATACTATATCGTCTTCTTTAAAATTTTTTTTATCTCTAGTATTAATATGGATATGTCTATTAGCAATTATACATATATTTTCTTTTGTTATACTTCCTTTTGGACCAATTATTGTTATTGTTTCTGAATTATTTAAATCTTTTGAATTTCTAATTGGAGGATTTATTTTAAAATATTCTTTATCTTCTTCTAAAAGTTCTACTTGGGTATAACTTCTAGTTGGTCCCACTACTCTTACAAATTCTTTGATGTTTTTTGGTGTTTTTAATGTTACTGTTTCATTAGCAGCATATTCTCCTTCTTGATAAAGATAATTTCTTGGGGTTAATTTATATCCTTTTCCAAACAGTATATCTACATCTTCATCAGTTAAATGCACATGTCTATTTGAAATTCCTATTTTTATCTTCATATTTTTACTTCTCCTTTTTTTTATTATAATTTTATTTATTATTTTTGTAAATAAGGCTATAATTATTTGACATCTTTTTTTGTTATAGTGTAAAAGTTATATCATATATTTTATTAGAAAGGGTGATATTTATGAATAATGGTTATTATCAGAATCCTGTTTTTCCTGGTGTAGGTCTTAATAATAATACTGTTCCTAATCAACAAACTGTTCCTAGTTATGAACAAAGTCAAACTTCTATTAATCCTTTAACTGCAGAACAATCTTATATTGAAAATATTCTTAGATTAAATAGAGGTAAAAAAGCAAAATTTCATATTACTGTTCCTGGTTCAGTAGAATGGCAGGATAGAGTTTTTGAAGGTATTATTGAACAATCTGGGAGAGATCACATTATTGTTTCTAATCCTACAACTGGAGAATGGTATTTGATACTTATGATATATCTTGATTTTGTTACTTTTGAAGAACCAATCAAATTCATTAAAGATTTTACATAAATAATACAACTATGTGTATTATTTTTTCTTTATTTATTTTACTTCTTGAAAAATTAATACTATTTTGATATAATTTATTTAGGATGTGAGTTTATGGAAGGCTTAATGATTTGTATATTTATTATTATTATTCTTGTATGTATAATTGCTATTTTTTATGCCACTATTTACAATAGATTTCAAGAATATATTATTAGAATTAATGAAGTTGAGAGTATGATTGATAATTATTTAAGAAATAAATATGATTTAATTAATAGAGCTATTCCTATTATAAAAGGAAATATTAAAGAAGATAGAAATATTTTTGAAGATATTGTTAAACTTAGAAGTAGGAAAATTGGTAATTTTGAATTATTTAGAATTTTAATGGATGCTTCTATTCAGCTTAATGATCTTAGAAATGAATTTCCTGATATAGATAAAAGTGATGAAATTAAAAAAATATGTAAACAAATTGAGGATATAGATATTAAAATAGATAATTCTACTTCTTATTATAATGATAATATTACTATATATAATTCTCTTTTGAAGAAATTCCCTAGTAATATTATTGCTATCTTTTGTAAGTATAAAGAAAAACTTTTCTTTGATAGAAAAAATATGAATGATGATGATTATAATGATTTTAAATTATAATCTTTTTATTTTGTTATTATTGTTATAATGATATCTCCTATTAAAAGTAATATAAATAGATATGTTGCTTCTTTTGGGATTTCTTTTATTATTTTATCTAGAAATGGTTTTAATAAATATGTTACTATTAAGGCATATAATCCCCATATTCCAATATATTCTAGACATATATATTTCCCTATATTGTATTTTTTATCTGTATAATTCCACATATTTACTCCAAATATTAGATTACATAGATAACCACATATTAGTTCTACTAGTGTTAAAATGATTGTATATATTATAAATGATAAGAATATTTTGAATATTTTATTTGTTTTTATTTTATCTATAATATATTTTTTTACCAATAATATAGTTATACCTCCTACTCCATATACTAAAGTTATTGGTCCATTTAGTATGCCACTTGGTTTTAATATTGTATTTTTGAAAATTGTGCTTTCTATTATAAATCCTAATAATGAGTATAAGAAAAAAGAGTTTATATAGTACATTATATCACCAGTTATATATTGTCTATATTTTACTCTTTTATACTATTTTACTCTAAAGTCTATTTCTTTAATATTATGTTCTTTTAGAAAATTATTTGTTCTTGAAAATGGTTTACTTCCAAAGAAACCATAGTTACATGAAAATGGTGATGGATGGGATGATTCTATTACTAAGTGTATAGGATTTGTTATTAGGCTTTTTTTACTTTTAGCAAAGTTACCCCATAGTATAAAAACTACTGGTGTATTCTTTTCATTTATTTTTTTTATTATGGCATCAGTAAATAATTCCCAACCTAAATCTTTATGTGATGCTGGTTTATCTTTTTCCACTGTTAATACAGAGTTTAAGAGTAATACTCCTTCTTTTGCCCAACATGATAAATCGCCTTTGTCCGATATTTCAATATTTAGATCACTATTTAATTCTTTATATATATTTTTTAGTGAAGGTGGAAGTTTTATACCATTATTGACTGCGAAGGCTAATCCATTTGCTTCTCCTACTCCATGATATGGATCTTGACCTAATATTACTACCTTTACATCATCATAATCTGTTAGTGATAATGCTCTTAATATATAATTTTTAGGTGGAAATATTTGTCTTTCTTTATAGGCTTTATTTATGTATAATACTATTTTTTTAAAATAATCTTTATGATATTCTTCATCTAGTATTTCATCCCATTTATTTCCTACTAAGTACATTATTCTACACTTCCGTATTCTGTTGGACAATTAGTACCACCATTTGGAGTTATTGTATAAGTTACTTTATATTTTTCATCTATATTTTTAGTAATAGTTATTTGGCAATCACTAATATTATTATTGTTTGTTGGATCTAATACTTGCTTCTTATTATTTTCATCAACATCTTTTACTGATAGGAATCCTGTATTAGCAAGAGCTGATAATGTGATTGTTATTTTTTTTTCAGAATCAATAGTACAAGCATATTCTCCATATTTTGAATCACTTAAATCTCCATATTCACATTCTTCATAATAACTTTTAGAAGCTGTTACAATATTTTTAATTAATATATCATAAGAGGCTTTCTTTCCTTTATTTGATGTATCTATAACACTTGGCATAACTAATACTCCAATTAAAGCTACTAGTATTATTACTGCTAGTAATTCTATTAATGTAAATCCTTTTCTATTCATATTTATATCACCTTAAGTTAATTATAATATAAATATTAGTTTTTAACAAGTTTTTTTATTCATATTTGTCTTTTACTAAAATTATGTCATCTCCTATTTTTGTTATTTGTTTCCAATCTAATTCATATTCTTCACGAGAAGATAATCTTTTTATTTTTTTTTCTTCTAAAATAAGTGATTTTATTGCTCCATCTGTGCTTATTATGACATCTATTATCATTCCTAATCTTTTTCCTGTTGTCATGTTTATTATTTCTTTAGTTTGTAATTCTGATAATCTCATTTGTATCACCTAATTAAGTATATGTTTATTTTATATTTTTCTTGATATTGTTTATAGCATTTTTTTCAATACGTGATATTTGTGCTTGAGATATTCCAAGTTCTTCTGCTATTTCCATTTGTGTTTTGCCAATTATAAATCTGTCTTTTAAAATATTTATTTCCCTTTCTTTTAGATTTCTCATTGCTTTATCTAAAGCTAATTTATTATCTAATCCATATTCATCTTCTTTTGCAGCTATTTGATCATATAGATAAATGGTATCACCACCATCATTATATATTGGTTCATACATACTTACTGGTTCTCTTAACGAATCTAGAGCCATTGTTATATCATATTCTGTTACATTTAATATTTTTGCTATCTCTTTATTTGATGGTTCTTTTCCGTTTTCTGATAATTCTTCTTTTATTTTTAATGTTTTATAGGCTAAATCTTTAATACTTCTAGATATTCTTAATGTATTATTATCTCTTAGATATCTTTTTATTTCTCCTTCTATCATTGGGCAAGCATATGTTGATAGCCTTACATCATAGGATATATCAAAATTATCTATTGCTTTTACTAATCCTAAACATCCTACTTGAAATAAATCATCTAAATTATCTACTTTTCCAGTAAACTTTTTTAAAATACTTAATACTAATTTTAAATTTCCTTTTATTAAATCATCTCTAGCAAATGGATCTCCTTCCTTCATTTTTTTAAATAATTCTATCATTTCTTCATTTGATAATACTTTTATATTCGCAGTATTCACACCAGTTATTTCTACTTTATGGCGTGACATAATAAAAAAATCTCCTTTCATATTCATTATGAATATTTTAGAAGATTTTTATTCATTTTATTTTGTCTTATATATTTCTAATATTTCCTTAAATCTACCTGGTAATGGAGCAGTAAATTCCATATATTCTTTAGTAGTTGGATGAACAAAACCTATTTTTTCAGCATGTAACATTTGTCCAAAATCTTTATCTATTAATTTTTTATAACCATACACGGGATCATTTACTACAGGATGACCTATATAATTTAGATGTACTCTTATTTGATGAGTTCTACCTGTTTCTAGCTTACATCTTATTAGGGTTGAATCTTTATATCTATCTAATACTCTGATATGGGTTATGGCATCTTTAGAGTTTTCACTTGTTACAGCCATTTTCTTTCTATTATTTTTATCTCTGCCGATTGGTGCATCTATAGTAGCAGTATCTTCCATTATTACTCCTTCAACTAGGGCTATATATTCTCTTACTACTTCTTTTTTTTGAATTGCTTCCGCTAATGCATTATGTGTTTTATCATTTTTGGCTACTAATAAAAGTCCTGATGTATCTGCATCTATTCTATGTACTATTCCTGGTCTAATACTAGTATTTATGGTACTTAAATTATTTGTATGATACATAAGTGCATTTACTAAAGTTTTACTATAATTTCCTGGTGCTGGATGAACAACCATACCACTAGGTTTATTTACCACAATTAAATCCTCATCTTCATAATATATATCTAATGGTATGTTTTCTGGTTCTATATCTATTTCTTCATTATATTCTTCAATAGTAATTCTATCATTTTCTTTTAATTTATAACTATCTTTTGTTTGTTTATTGTTTACTAATATATTTCCATTTTCTATCATTTTTTGAATTTTACTTCTTGTATAATCAGTATTATCTGTTAAGTATTTATCTATTCTTGTACCAATATCATTTGTATCTATGATCATCTTCTCTTCCTCCTTTTGCTGTGATTAATAAAAGAAATACTCCTATTACTATTAGAGAATCTGCTATATTAAATATTGGAAAATTATAATTTCCTATTTTTATTGATATAAAATCTATTACATATCCTCTTATTATTCTATCTATTAAGTTGCCTAGAGCCCCTCCTATTACAAGAGAAAAAGATAATATATTTATTTTTCCTTTTACTTGATTTTTCTTTAAATAATATATTAATATTCCAATTATTATTAAAGCCACTATTATTAAAAATATTCTTTGTCCAGTTAGTATACTAAATGCTGCTCCTGTATTGTTTGTATATTTTATATAGAAGAAATTCTTTATAATAGTTATACTATCTCCTGGATTTAATAATTTTATTACTAATAATTTTGATGCTTGATCAATAATTAAAAATATTACTCCAAGTATTATTATACTTAACATATTATTCTCCTATTTTCCAAATACAAGTATCTAT
>CAMFBT010000032.1 GCA_945948625.1 uncultured Mycoplasmatota bacterium
ATTTATTTTTGATGTTTTTTGTATTTTTTAGATAGTTTTTTTGCTTTGATTTGTAACTTTTCTGGATTTTTTTCTTTTTGATAAAAATCCAACATTTGATCTTGAGTGTCAATAGCAATTTTATATTTTATGTCGCTATTTTTTGTGATGTATGAATTTAAATAATTTATATAACTTTGTGCTTTTTCACTCTTGCTTTCTATTTGATATAATTGTTCATATAACATTGGTAGTATCTCTATATCATCATGAACATTAAATTTTTTACCTAAATATTTATAGTTTAGTAAAGCATGTGTATATTCATGAATATTGATTATTAATGTTTTTTCATTTTTGATATAGGGAACAAATAATGTTATTTTTTCTAATTTTTTATTTTTTTTATTTATTGAAAAGAAACATCCAATAAAATCTCTATATTCTTCTTCAAGATAGTTGAAGAAGAATGCATTTTTTTGCAAATATTCTATAGCTTCTTTATTGAAAAGATTATGTCTTTTTAAAAAATCTATAAATTCTTTATAATAATTTTTTTCCATAATTTCTCCTTTGCCATGATTATTGTACCAAATTTCTAACGAAAAGTCTATGAAAATTTAATTTTAAGAGAAGGAGTGAAAATATATTTATTAACTATAGATGTGTCTTAAGCAATTTTTTTAATTATTATAATAAAAATGTAAATATAGAAAAATTAAATGAAGAAAATATATACCTTATATTAGATAATGTTAATAAAAGTAAGTATACATATAATGTTGTAATATGTTGTAATTCCATCAATCAGATTATTTTATTTAGTATGTTTTAACAATCATTTCTATATACTTCAAAGACACAAAAAAGATAAATATTACTTTCTCTTTATATGTATTTGTTATAAAATACTATACATTAATTATATGTTGTAAAAAAAAGAAAAGGACCTTAACGGTCTCTATCTGCAAATATTAATACACCTCTTAGTATTTGTAATAGGGTTGATAACATTGAAGCAACATAAGTAAATGCTGCTGCTAATAACATATTTTTAGCATCTTTTGTTTCATCCTTATCTAGAAATCTATTTGTTTTTAATTCATTTAGTGCTCTTTTTGAGGCATTGAATTCTACTGGAAGAGTTATTATTTGAAATGCTAATAAAGCAAGTAATATAATTATTCCTATTTCCGTTAATTTATAGGAAAAAATTGCTCCTACTATAATTGCAATATATCCTATTCTTGTACATATATATAAAGTTGGTATTATTTTGCTTCTTATTCGCATGGGTTTATATCCATCTTTATCTTGTATGGCATGTCCACATTCATGTGCAGCAACAGCTAGAGAGGCAATACTCGAACCATGATATATGTCTGTTGATAATTTTATTGTTTTTCTTGCTGGGTCATAGTGGTCAGTTAAATTACCTTTTGTTTCTAGGATAATAATGTCATTTAATTTGTTTTTATCTAGTATTTTTCTTGCTACATCATAACCTGTTAGATCTTTATTATTTAATTTTTTCTTGTATTTACTATAGGAAGATGATACTATGATTTGAGATGTTATTGTTAATATTAGTCCTATCCAGATTAATGAGCTGTAATTAATTATAAAGTTATTCATTTTTTACCTCCTTTATTATTATATTTTTTAAATATGGTAAAATTATGTGATACTTTAAAATATATTGAATGGATATCTATTTGGAATATTTAATTCAAAGGTTAGTATTTCTTTTGTAGTAGGGTGTTTGAAGGTTATACTTTTTGCAAAAAGGGCTATATTTATATTTTTTGGATTATTTCCATATTTTGAGTCTCCTATTAAAGGGTGATTTCTGCTGGAAAATTGTAATCTTATTTGATGTGAACGACCAGTTATTAAATTTATTTTTATTAATGATAGATTATTTTTTTCTTTTAATATTTTATATTCTAAAGCTGAATATTTTCCTTTTTCTTTTGTAGTTATATAACTGATATTTTTATTTTTATCTTTTATAATATAATCTTCTAATTTTCCTTCTTTTGGCATTGTTCCTTCTATTACTGCAAGGTATGTTTTATGAAATGTATTATTTCTTATTTCTTCACTTAATCTAGAGGCTGCTTTTGATGTTTTTGCAAAGACCATTATTCCTCCAACTGGTCTATCTAATCTGTGTACTAATCCTATATAGGCATCTTTATCTTTATTTTCTTTTTTAATGCGATATTTTTTTAATATTGTTATCATATCTATATCTTTACTTTTATCTTCTTGAACTGGAATATTTACTGGTTTTTCTACTACTAGAAGATGATTATCTTCATAAATTATATTAATTTTTGGTAACTTTTCCATATATACCACATGGTAAGATAAGATTATCTTCTGTTATAGGTAAACAGTTTTCTCCAGTTTCTATTTTATAATTAGGAAAGTTTTGTTTTAATATATTTTCTAGTGAGATATGACTTATTCCAGTTGTGTAGCAACTTATTAATAGAAATGAAAAATCATCTGATAATACATTTTTTGCTTTTAATAATAAGTTTGAAAAATCATTTTCAAATTTCCATACTTCTTTATTTGGACCTCTTCCATAACTTGGTGGATCCATAATAATAGCATCGTATTTTCTTTCTCTTCTTTTTTCTCTTTCTAGGAATTTTATTGTATCTTCAGTTATAAATCTTATTTTATTGTTTTCTAAATGACATAATTTCATATTTTCTTTGGCCCATTCATTTATTCCTTTGGAAGCATCTACATGAACTACTTCTGTTGCTCCAGCAGAAGAGGCTGCCATAGTTGCACATCCTGTGTAAGCAAATAAATTTAATACTTTCATTTCATTTTTATATTTCATATATTCTTTTACTTTATTTTGTATGAAATCCCAGTTAGCGGCTTGTTCTGGAAATATTCCAGTATGTTTAAAGTTAGTAGGGGATACTTTGAATGTTAAATTATTATAATTAACTGTCCAATATTCAGGTAATTTTTTTCTAAATTCCCAAGAACCTCCTCCTTCTTTACTACGATGATAATGAGCATCATAATTATTCCATTTATTTTTTTTATTCCATATTATTTGAGGATCTGGTCTTATTAATATTATATCTTTCCATCTTTCTAATTTTTCACCATTTCCAGTTTTTATACATTCATAGTCTTTCCATTTATTACTTATATTCATTTTTGCACCTCAAATTAATTATATCATTATATTTAAAAATAGACTAGAGTTTTTATCTCTTGTCTATTTTATTATGATATTTGGTATTTCTTTTCTTGGTGTTTCTTCTTTGGGAAATGATACTGTTAGTATTCCATTTTCATAGTTGGCTTTAATATCACTTTCTTTTTTTTCACCAATATAAAAACTTCTTTTTACTTCGCCATAAAATCTTTCTCTTCTTACATATACTTCTGTTTTAAGTTCTACTTTTTTAGAAGCTTTAATAGTTAAGTATCCATTTTCATAATTAATTATTATATCTTCTTTTTTTAGACCTGGTAAGTCTATTTCCATAATATATTTATTACCTTCTTCTCTTATATCTGTTTTCATAAATTCTCTTTCTTTTATTATTGGAGAGTCTATTAGGGTAAAGTAGTCATTTAGGTAGTATTTTGGTAACATAATATCATCCTTTCTAATTCTATTATGTTTGATATTTGGTGATTTATACTAATTTTCTATTATTAAATTGCTATTTCCTAATGGTAAATAAAAGGCTGCTCCTAATAAGAGAAAAAATGTAGCTATTACTAAAAGTTCTTCTTGTTTTTTATCTCCTAAGTTCTCTTCTTCCTTATAACTATAGTAGGCATTTAAAAAGAAGTATCCTGCTATAATGAATTTTAATATTCTATTATATAAATATATTTTGTTAGCTTTTTGATTGGTTATTGCTTCTATATTTAAAATGCTTTTTTTCTTTTCTGTTATTAAATACAATGACACTAGTGCTGCTACTGTGGCAAGGGAGAAGAAAATTATATCTATATTAACTTGTTTTAATAGTTTTTCTTTATCATCATTCATATTAAATTATATAAAAAGAATGATAAAAATATCATTCTATCTCTGTATTTATTTTTACATATTCTTCACGCATTATTGTTATTACTCTTACTATGAAGTCTAAATCTTTATCATGTAAGTATTTACAATTTTCCATAATATATTTTAATTTTTCTGTATTTTGATTTTCTCCTGTTGATATATCTAATAGTGAATTTAGGTCAATACTAAATATTTGTGCAATGTTTTTTAATATTCCGGATGTGGGTTCTGATTTTCCTGTTTCAATTCTTGATAAATAATTTCTGTTTATTTTTAACATTATTGCTAATTCTTCTTGAGATATACCTTTACTTTTTCTTAGGTATTTTATTTTTTCTCCTAACTTCATATGTACCTCCAAAAACTAGTTTTATTATAATAAATTATTTTTTATTTGTAACAATATGATAATATTATTACCAAACTTGAAATAATTATTATCTGATATTCACTTATTGATATGAAAAAATATATTAAAACTAGTTTATTTATTTTTTTATTAATGCTATAATATTAGTGATTTATAAGAGGAGGAATTATATGGTATCTAAAAGTGAATTGGAAATTTTAGCTAAAAAACTTATGTTTGAAATGAAAGATAGTGAATATGAAACTTTAGAAAAAGAATTTGATATTATACTTAAGCAGATGGATTTAATTGGAAATATTAAAGATATTGATAAGGTTAGTCCTATGACTTTTCCCTTTGAACTTGATAATGATGATAGTTATTTGAGAGAAGATATATATAATAATGAAATTAGTTTTAATGATATGTTTGTTAATGTTAAAGATTATGAGGATAATAGAGTAAAGGTTCCTAAGGTGGTGGAATAATGACTGATAAATTAATTGATGAAATTAGAAATAGTTTAGATAGTGGTGAAATTACTAGTGATGTATTATTTGATGAGGCTATAAGTAAGGCTTATAAATATCAAAATGACTATAATTGTTTTGTCACTATATTAGATAATAATAGATTTGTTAGTGGGAATAGTGTAATAAGTGGAATTCCTTATGCTTTGAAGGATAATATTTCTACTAAAGGGATTCTTACTACTGGATCTTCTAATATACTTAAGGATTATATTCCTTTATATGATGCTACTGTTTATAAAAAATTGAAAGAAGCTGGAGCTGTTTTAATGGGTAAAACTGTTCTTGATGAACTTGCTATGGGTGGTACTGGAACGACTGGACATACTGGTATTGTTAGAAATCCTTGGGATAAAAATCGTATGATAGGAGGAAGTTCTGCTGGTAGTGCTGCTTCGGTTGCTTTAGGTATTGTTCCTTTTGCTATTGGTAGTGATACTGGTGATTCTGTTAGAAAACCTGCAGCTTATGGTGGAATTGTTGGTTATAAACCTACTTATGGTAGAGTATCAAGATATGGATTGTTTGCTTTTGCTTCTAGTTTAGATCATGTTGGTGTATTTGCTAGAAGTGTTAAAGATGTTAGTTATGTTATGGATAATATTAAAGGATATGATGCAAAAGATATGACTAGTTTACCTGATGAAGATATTTCTTATGTAGATAATTTAGATAATGATATTAAAGGTAGAAAGTTATTTTATATAAAAGAGGCTATAGATATTGAAAGTAATAGTAATGAACTTAAGAATATTATTAGTAATTTTAAAGATGTTATTAATAAATGCATAGAATTAGGATTTGAAGTTGAAGAAGTTAGTTTTGGTAGAGAATTACTTGAAGCAGTATATCCTGTTTATAATGTTATTTCTTGTGCTGAAGCTACTAGTAATAATTCTAATCTTACTGGAATTCCTTTTGGTAATAGAATAGAAGGAAATGATGTCAATGATATTATTATGAAGACTAGAACTAATGGATTTTCTGAACTTATTAAAAGAAGATTTGTTATTGGAAGTTATGTTTTACAAAAAGAAAATCAAGATAAGTTATTTTTAAATGCTGGTAGAGTTAGAAGACTTATTGTTGATAGAATGAATGAATTATTTAAAAAATATGATGGTCTTATTATGCCTACTACTTCAGATATTGCTCCTTTATTTGATAAGGCTAGTGATAAGTTATCAGAAGAATATTTAATTCTTGGAAATCACCTTATTATTGGTAATTTTGGCGGTTTTCCTAGTATTTCTATTCCTAGTGGATTTGTAAATGATATGCCTGTTAGTGTTAATATTACTGGTAGAGTAAAAGAAGACTGCTTGGTTCTTAATATGGCTAATAAACTAGAAAGTGTTTTAGGATGTAAAGGAATGGTGGCTAAACATGAGTAAATATGTTCCTATTATCGGGCTTGAAGTTCATTGTGAACTTAAGAGTAATAGTAAAAATTTTAGTTCTAGTAAAAATGGAGAAGGTGAGGTTAATACTAATTTATCTGTTATAGATATTGGATATCCTGGTATTCTTCCTGTTGTTAACAAGGAGGCTGTTAGGAAGAGTATTATGGTTGCTTTAGCTTTAAATTGTAATATTCCAGAAAAACTTATTTTTGATAGAAAAAATTATTATTATCCTGATTTACCTAAAGGGTATCAGATTACTCAGTTTGCTAATCCTATAGGAACTAATGGATATGTAATGATTAATGTCGATGGTGAAGATAAAAAAATAACTATTCAGGATACTCATTTGGAAGAAGATACTGCTAATATGGATCATTTAAGTACTTATTCTTTGATTGACTATAATAGAGCAGGAGTGCCATTATTAGAGACTGTTACTGACCCTTGTATTAATAGTGCTAAAGAAGCAATAGCTTATTTGGAAACTTTAAGAAATATGTTTTTGTACTTGGATGTTAGTGATGCTAGAGCAGATTTAGGGCAAATAAGAGTAGATGTTAATGTTTCTTTAAAAAAGGAAAATGATGATAAACTTGGTACTAGAGTTGAAATGAAAAATATTAATTCCTTTTCTACTGTTAAGGAAGCAATTGAAGTTGAAATTAAAAGACAGATGGATATATTAGAATCTGGAGGAGTAATTGAACAAGAGACAAGAAGATATGATGAAGTTAATAAAACTACTATTTTTATGAGGGGTAAAAGTGATGCAGTTGATTATAAGTATTATATTGAGCCAAATATTCCTCCTATTAAATTAAGGAAAGAATTTATTGATGAAATTAGAAGTAAAATGCCTATACTTGAATATGATAGAAAAAATAAATATATTAATGAGTATGGTATTAGCAATGTCGATGCTTCTACATTAACTAAAGATAAGAAGTTATCTGATTATTTTGAGAGTATTATTAGTTTTGGTGCTAATCCAAAGGAGACTTCTAATGTAATAACAGGCTTTTTACTTGGATATTTAAATAAAAATTATAAAAATATTAGTGATATTAATATTTCTTCAAATGATTTTAGTGACATTATTAAAATGATGAGTAGTGGTAAAATATCTAATAAACAGGTTAAAGATATTTTTACTAAAGCATTAGATGAAAATATCAGTGTTTTGGATGTTGCTCAATCTATTGGTACTCAAATTAGTGATAAAGAGGAAATTAGAAAAATTATTAATAATGTGTTTAATGAAAACCCTAAGGTAATTGAAGATTATAAAGCAGGTAAAAATGTTAATGGGTTTATTATGGGACTTATTATGAAGAAAACTTCTGGTAAAGTAAATCCTGGTGTTACTAATATGGTATTAATGGAAGAACTTAAAAAAATATAAGTTTATCAACAATGTTGTTGATAAACTTTTTTGGTATTTTTGGGAAAAAAGTGTATAAAATATTAAAAAAAGTATAAAAGTATAAAAAAAGTACTTGATTATTTAAAAAAAGTGTTATATAATTAAGAAGTCTTGTGGAAGAGATGGCCAATTAGCTCAGTCGGTAGAGCACTCGGCTGTTAACCGATAGGTCGTAGGTTCGAGCCCTACATTGGCCGCCATATGATTATTAAGATTCTATCAAAGGATAGAGTCTTTTTTTATTACTATATATTTTAAATAGTTTAAATGTTAATACTTTTTGGATTGTAGTATGTTACTAAAATATTTAAAAGTGTATAGTTTACATAGAATAAATTTGTTTTAGTTTTAAGACTATAGGCTTAAAACTGTTTGGAAAGACCTAAGGCTTTACAAACTATTATAAAAATATTAATAAAATTATTGACAAATATATATATTATATGATATATTTATGTCAGCCGGAAGGTGTTTTTATTTTAATTAAATATTGGGAGGATTTAGAAATGGTTGAATATTTTAAAGGTGTAAAAAAAGAAATATCTAGAATTAAATGGACTAGTAAAAAGGATTTACTTAAATATGCTACATCGACTATTGCTTTTATGATTTTCTTTGGTGTATTCTTTTATTTGATTGATTTACTAGTTGCAGTGTTAAGGAGTAGTTTGTAATGAAAAAAGAGTGGTATGTAGTTAATACTGTTAGTGGTTATGAATATAAAGTAAAAGAAAAACTAGAAATGAGAATTAACTCAATGGATTTACAGGAGAATATTTTTAGAGTTATTGTTCCAGAACAGAAGGAAATTGAATATAAAAATGGTGTAAAAAAAGAAAAAATTAAGAAGATGTTTCCTGGATATGTTCTTGTTGAAATGATTATGTCTGATGAAGCTTGGTATATAGTTAGAAATACTCAGGGAGTAACTGGATTTATTGGTTCTTCTGGTAAAGGTGCAAAACCTATACCATTACTTCCACAGGAAGTTGATAGGATACTTAATAGTATGGGTATGAGTAGAGTTGATATAAGTAAAGATTTAACTGAAGGTAGAAAAGTTAAAATTATATCTGGACCTTTTAAAGATATGATGGCTAAGATAGATAGTGTTGACTTAAAAGAACAAAAGTTAACTGTTTTAGTTGATTTGTTTGGACAAGAAACATCTGTTGAAGTTGATATGCAAGAAGTAGAGATTATGTAATTTTATTAAAATAAAGACACATTAATTGAAAAAATGTAAAAAATTAGTTGAAATTTAAAAAAAAGTGTGATATCATTACCTTTGCGAGACATATTATTATGTTAGTAAGTGGAAGGCGGACTGGCCGATGGGACCACACGCGAAAAAGAAATTTTAATAGGAGGTGTTTTTCGTGGCTAAAGAAGTTACTAAGAAAATTAAATTACAAATTCCAGCAGGAAAAGCAACACCAGCTCCTCCAGTAGGAACTGTACTTGGACCAGCAGGAATTAACTTACAAGAATTTTGTACTAAATTTAATGATGCATCTAGAGATAAGATGGGAGATGTACTTCCAGTTGAAATTACTATTTATGATGATAGAAGTTTTGACTTTGTACTTAAAACTCCACCTGCTGCATTCTTACTTAAGAAGGTTGCTGGTATTAAATCTGGTTCTAGTAAGGGTGAAGTAGTTGCAACTATATCAAAAGATAAACTTAAAGAAGTTGCTGAAACTAAGTTACCTGATTTAAATGCTTATACAGTAGATGAAGCTATGAAAATAGTTGAAGGTACTGCCCGTAACATGGGAATTAAAATTGAAGAATAATGATTAATATGTCATATAGGTTTATACCTATGTGGAAGGATATTGTTAGTCCGCAAATAACCACATAAGGAGGGAAGACGAATGAAAAGAAGTAAAAGATATGTTTCTAATTTAGAAAAACTTGACAAGAATAAATTATATTCTATAGAAGAAGCTGTTAAATTAGTAAAAGAGACTTCTAATGCTAA
>CAMFBT010000033.1 GCA_945948625.1 uncultured Mycoplasmatota bacterium
TCATTAAAATAAGGTATATTATCATTTATAATAACATAACTATTACCACTATAATCAGGAATATTATTTATATCATAAGACTCACTATTACCATTATTAATTAAACTATAAGTATATTTATAAATATCATCTTTATAATAAAACAAAACGCCTACTAAAACAATTAATATTAATAATTTACTTCTTTTCTTCATATTTTAATCATACCTCTATAATAAGTATAGCATAAAATAAAAAAAATACTATCAAAATTCATAGTATTTATTCATTATTAATTTTAATATCAAATACTGAAGGCCCAGATATAACATTACCATCAATATCAAATCTAGAAGCATGACAAGGACAATCCCAAGTTTTATCAACATAATTAAATATAAGATTACACTTCATATGTGGACAAATATTTGAAACAATATGTTCATTTCCATCATTATCAATATAAATACCACATCTTTTTCCATTAATCATTTTAATTTTAACACTATCATCATAATAAATCATTTTAGGATTAATTTTATTAGCAATATATCTATAAAAAACATTAACATTAAACAAAGGAATATTCTTAATTTTATCAAACGAAATCCCCTTCTAGGAGAAAAAATATCTTGATATATATTTTTCTTTTCAAGTATCAAATCACTAATTAATTTTCCTCCAATAGTAGAATTAGTATTACCCCACTTATTAAAACCAGTCATAATATATAAATTATTATCTACTTCACCAATAAAAGGAAGATTATCATAAGTCATAATATCATGAGTATGAAAAAAATAATCAATATCCTTACCAAAATATTTATTATATTCCATATTAAGTTCATTATAATCATCTCTTACATCTCCACTAGAAGTACATTTACGATTTCTTCTTCCATATAGAAAATAATTATCCATATCATTATTATAATACCTCATAGATATAGAAGGATCATTATGTGATAAAATTTGAATATCTTTAATTTTATCTATACTAGAAGCACCAATAAAAAATCTTTCAACAATAGTCTTAAACGGAATAAAATAAGGAATAATAAAAATAGGATAATGAGTAGCCATAATAACATATTTTGCTTTAATAGTATTTCCATTCTTAGTATGACATAAATAATAATCATTATCTTTATCTACTGAAGTACAACAAGTATTCTCATAAATAGTAATTTTATTCTTTAAAATATCTTTTAAACTGACTAAATATTCATATGGATTAAATACATAACTATCATCTGTTTCTAATACTATTTTAGATGGATAAGAAATAGGAAGTGATTCTTTTGTTCTACATTTAATATTATTTTTCTGATAAAATTTAATTTCTTTTTCAAAATCAATAATACTATTTTCATCATTAGAAAATACATAAGCTTTAGTTTTTTTCAAATGACAATTTATTTTATTTTCTCTTATTATTCCACAAATAATATCAATAGCTTCTTTCTGACTTTTTAAATACAAACTAGCAATTTCTTCATTATAATTACTTGATAATTTATTATAAACTAAATCCTGCATAAAAGTTAATTTACCAGTATTTTTAGAAGTAGCACCAAGTCCACATTTATTTTTATCAATTAATAAAACATTATATTTAGAATCTTTAAAAAAATAAGCAAGAGACAATCCTGCTATTCCACCTCCAATAATTAAAACATCAGTAGTTATATCTTTATTTAATTTAGCAAGACTATTATCTTTAACACCAATAGTCCAAATACTCTTATTTTTCATTCAACATTCACCATTATTATTATGTAAACAATAAAGCAAATAATACAAAAAAAGAACATAAAAGTTCTTTAATAATCAAATGGCGTCCCCGAGTGGATTTGAACCACCGACTTATCGCTTAGGAGGCGATTACTCTATCCAACTGAGTTACGAGGACAAAATATGACATAATAATTATACCATACTTTTTTATTTTTATTAATAAAATATTTATAATCAAATATAAAAAGTATGTTTCATATTATAAAACATACTTAGTAAGAGCTAAATAAATAACCCCAGCAAGTAAAATAAGACCAAGAATTAAGAAAAATACTTTCAAACCAGTATGATTCTTTTCCACTAAAAAATCATCATCTTCATCCGCAAAATCTTTTTTAGTAAAATTAAATGAACCACTATAAAAAGTTTCTCCCTCCTTAATTTTTTCAATCATTGTAACTTCATCTTTAACAATTGGATCAGTAACTACTGTATTATCATTTCCCTTTAAATCCACTAAAATATCCAATGGAAGTGAATCAGTATTACTTGAAGATTTATGCTCTTCTACTACTGCTGAAGATAAATCCATAGCCAAATCATTATTAGG
This sequence comes from uncultured Mycoplasmatota bacterium, assembly GCA_945948625.1. Classification (GTDB taxonomy): domain Bacteria; phylum Bacillota_I; class Bacilli_A; order RF39; family UBA660; genus CAG-302. The sequence continues at coordinate 2,329 of CAMFBT010000033.1, forward strand.
AATATTAGCATCTTCCAAATCAGTCAAAAAATTAGCATTAATAAGTTTTTTTCCAACTACAGCATTATTTTTATTAACTTCATTTTTAGCATTTTCTAATAAAACATTAATATCATATACCCTATTTTTAGAATTTTCTTTTATTTGAGATAACTCTTCATCATTAACAAAAGTTCTATTTTTTTCTCTAACCTTACGATATTCATCTCTACTAGAAATAATTTGTTTTAAACCATCAATATCAATTTCATTAGAATTATCAGGTATAGGTAAATTGTCTAAATCATTAATATTTTCAGATATATTTTTATAAAGATTTTGATTTCTCTTACTTCTCTCAAAAAATTCAGGAGTATCCTTATAATACTTTTCCATTCTACTTTCCATAACATTACCTCTTCTACTCTCTATATATATAATAACATATTTTTATTTGAAATAAAAGATTTTATTGATTTTTTTTCACATTTTGATATAATTAAATAGAAAGGAATTTGATAAAATGAAATTAAAAGTAAATAAAAATAAATGTATTGGGTGCGGACAATGTGTAAGTATCTGTGAAGATGTATTCAATTTTGATGATGACAATCTAGCAGAAGTAATAGAAACTCCTGTTAAAGAAGAACATTATGAAGATGCTAACATGGCTAAAGAATCTTGTCCAACCGGAGCAATAGAAGAAGAATAATTCTTCTTTTTTTAATAGAAAAAGAATCCTTAATATAAGGATTCTTAACTGATTATAAACTTAACACCATTTTTCTCATTTTCAATACTAATATCATAATTCAAAAAACTTAGTGTCTTCTTTACAATAGATAATCCAAGTCCAAAAACACCACGAACGCCTTTTTCATAAGGAGTAAAAATATTATTTAAAACGTCTTTATCAATATTTGGACCATCATTATACAAAATTATTTTATTATTCTTAACAGTAATTTTAATCTTATTTTTAGCATATCTCATAAAATTATTAAGAATATTATCTATTATAGCTTCCCACATCTCATTACTACCTCTAAAGATAGTATTCTTTTTATCAATATCAAGAGAAAACTTAACATCAGTTCTCAAAGGACTAAACTTATCTACAGAAGCAAATATAATTTTACTTACATCACAACTATCATTAAGTTTTTCTTTTTCTTCTTTTAAATAATTTAATTTATTAAGGTATAATAAGGAGTGAACTTTAACCTCTAATTTATTTAATTGTTCCTTTACAACTTCAGTTACTTTTTCTTTTGTTTCAATACCATCTTCTAAAGCTTCAATGTAGGATTTCATAACTGTGATAGGAGTCTTAAAATCATGAGAAATATTTTGATACATTTGATTTTTATAAGCTTCTTGTTCTTTCAAATATACCCTCATATTCTCAATAGCTACCTCTAAGGTATATAATTCATCATCATAATCATATATCATCTTATGATTATAATTATCATTATTTATGTTATCAACTTTATCTTTTAATTTTTTAACTCTATTAACTAAATTATTAGACCATATTAGAACTAGTAAAGATATTATAATAAATGTAATACCCACTACTATAAGGATAATTTTAAGTATTTCCTTTCTCATTGAATTAATATAACTATCAGATGTAATAGCAATCTTAGACATACCATCTGTTTTGTCAGTATAGTAATAATAAACTCTTTTAAGAGTAATAAACTTACCTTCATGATTATTAATATTATCTAAAATATCATTAACATTCTTAACATTAATAACATCGGATAAATTACTAGAAACAAAAACATTTTTATCATCATCAATATAAATATATGCAATTTCACTATCTACTCTATTATTTTCAGGTTTTTCCAATAAATTAAGTGACTGATTCAAATAATTATATAAATTCTCTTCATATACAGGAAGAAGAGTTCTAGGAAGTACCATTCCAAGTGATATTATAACAATAACAATAATAGCTATGCAAATAAATAAAAATTGCTCAGTAAGTGTTAACTTTTTCATAATAATCTATATCCATATCCATATATTGTATTAATATCTAAAAGAGGCATTTTTTTCCTTAGTCTTCTTATCAAATCATCTACTACTCTATCAGTCCCAAAATAATTCTCTCCCCATATATTATTTAAAATATCATCTCTTGAGAAAGACTTCTTTCTATTAGTAACAAACATATATAACAAATCAAACTCTAAAGTAGTAAGATTTAAGTCATCATCATTCAAAAAAGCCATCCTTTTATCTAGATCAATAACATAATCTTTATAAGTAATTCTTTTCTTTTCATTAGAATATACTCTCCTAATTATATTATTAACTCTAAGTACAAGTTCTTTAGGAGAATAAGGTTTAGTAATATAATCATCACTTCCTAATTCTAAACCAATTATCTTATCAAGTTCCTTATCTCTAGCAGAAGTAAATATAATAGGAACATCACTATTATTCTCTCTTAATTTTTTTATGATGTCATAACCACTAATATCATCCCCTAGCATTATATCAAGAATCCATAAATGAAAATCACCATTTATATTTTCCATCGCAGTAGTTCCACTATAAAAACTAGTAACATTATATCCTTCTTTTTCAAGATAAGTTTTAATAAGATTATTTAAATCTTTTTCATCTTCCACTAAAGCTATATTATGCATATTATCACTTCCTAAATATAGTATAACATATAATTAATAATTTTGCCTCAATATATTCATCTACCACTTCCTTTCATACTAAAATTATATAACTCTATATTGGAAAAATTATCAAATAAATGTGGTAAATTATGTGATATATAAATATAATAATACTGGTGATATAAATGGAATATAAAAGAATAACTCTAGACTATAATAGTCTAGAACCATATATAGATAACAAAACATTAGATCTACATTATAATGCTCACTATAAAAATTATACTGAAAAACTAAATAAATATCTAAAAGAACAAAATTATAATTATAAATATACTCCTACATATTTAGCAAAAAATATAGATATACTTCCCAAAGAAAATAGAGATGAAATTCTATATAACCTAGGAGGATATCTAAATCATAGTCTTTATTTTTATAATTTAACCGACAAAAAAAAAGAAATACCAATCAAGTTCAAAGAATTAATAAATAAATACTTCACTAGTTTTAACAATTTTAAAGAAGAATTTATAAATACCGCTAACGAATTAAAAGGAAGTGGTTACACATTCCTAGTTTTAGATAAAAATAACAATTTAAGAATAATAAATATGTCAAATCAAGATATACCATATTATTATGGATTTATACCAATAATGACAATAGATGTATGGGAACATTCATATTATTTAAAATATAATAACAAAAGAAATGACTATTTAACACAAATATTTAATATAATTGACTTTGATAAAGTATATAACTTATATATTATAGCCACTTCTCAGTAGTAATATTAAGTATCTCATTAATTTCATATTTATCAGTAAAATCCAATATTTTATTTACTATCTTATAATTATCTAAATTAAAATTAATAATTTTTCTAATACCTTTTCTATATTTATTATCATTAATATATAAATACATACACCTATCAATATCTCTTACCACTTTAATGTCATCATTATTATCCCCATCACAAGAAAAAATAAGATCCCTATACCAATCTATCAAATCAACAGAAAAATCATCCTCATATACAATATCACTATTAATAATGTCATCATAATAAGGACAACAATCAAGAATTTTCTTAACATTAGTAACATCAATAGTAAGAGTTTCAAACATAATATTCTCCTTTAATACCCTATTTTCACTATAAGTATAGCAATAAAACACCATTTTGTAAAGAAATTCGACATATTTAGCTAAAATTATTATTTAAAAGATAAAATCTCATAACCATTGGTTATGAGATTAAATATATCATTCAGTTTGAATAGCAGTAGCCCTTATATTACCATAATATTTAGAATAAGCATCAGAATTAATAACTTTAGCCTCATCAATCCATACATAGATCTTATATGTAGTGGAAGCACTAGAAGCCTTACTAAGAGTACCAATATCTAAAGCAATTTCTCCACTACTAGTAATATTTCCCTTTAAAGCAGTAACACTACCATCTTTAACAACTTGATAATTAAGTAATCCTTCTCTATATAAATTACTACTAGTAGTACTTAAAGTATTTAAATATAAAGTTCCAGTACCATTAGTACTACAAGTACTTTTAATATTAATCTTAACTGTAGCAAATAACCCTCCAGTATATGTAGAAGAAGGATTTAACTCTCCAGTTATATCTTGTCCTTTATCATAATATATATCAAAGCAAGAAGAAGTAAGTCCCAAATTAATTTTAGTACTTTCCCAATTTAATAATGCATAAGTAATACCAGCAATTAACAAAATAAAAATTATCGTTCCTAAAATAGTTCCAAATAATTTACTCTTATCTTTCATAATATACCTACTTTCATAATAATGATATCATAAATAAAAAAGAATTACAATAGAAAAAAAGAACAAGTTACATAAACTTATTCATTTGTTTCATCATTTGATTAACTTGTTTTTGTGAAGGTGTCCTTCCCATCTGACTCATCATAGTTTTAATCATTTGCTCGTTAATAGGAGGATTCTTCTTAAGTTCCTTTTTCATTAATTTTCTAGCTACTAAAAAACCAACAATAAGCCCTACTACTAAACCAATTACTATATATAATATATCCCAAAGCATATTATCTTCTCCTCTCTATAGTTATTGTACTATTAATTTATCTTTTTGTAAAGAACTAAGTTTAGATAACCAAAAATAATCCATATTTTCAAAATCACATACAAATAAATTATTATTATAATTACTAATATCATTAAAAAATACACTATAATTACTTTCTGTTTCTAATTTAATATTATAATTATTTATTCTGAGAGTAGTCCTCTCTGTCGTACTAAGATAATGAATATTATCCTTTCTTTTATAACCATATTTTAACTTATACTCAAAATAAATATATTCATTTAACATAATTTTATTAAAAGGATTAGCAATTTCTTCTAATATATGATATGTTTTGACACTATCATAATCTCTAGAATAATATATTTCTTCAAATATTTTATACATTTTAAAAGGATTATCCTTATACATATAACTATAATATTTATTAACATTAAAAATATAGTATGTTCTCATTATATATCACCTATAATAAGATAACATACTATATTCATAAATAATGTCGAATTATAAATTATTCTTAATCTTAATTACTAAATCAGTCATATCAAGTTCAAAGAAATTTAAAACCTCTTTCTCACTACCACTCTTACCAAAACTATTAACACCAATAAAATCTTCATCAGAAGATATAAATCTATACCAATTAGCATCGTTAGATAACTCTATTACCATTTTTCTATAACCAGTAGGAAATACTTGTTCCTGATATTCCTTATCTTGCTTTAAAAATAAGTTCATATTAGGCATAGATACAACTCTAGCTTCAATATAATTTTTAAGTAACTCTTCTTTAATATTCATAGCAAGTTCTACTTCACTACCAGTAGCAATAATAATCAAATCAAGTCTAGTTCTAACCTCACTAATTATATATCCACCTCTTGATACCATTTTAGGACTTGTATATTTCATGGTATTATTATGCCCTCTTGGTAATATAAGAGCAGAAGGTTTACCTTCCTTTAATATATTAGTCCAAGACCCAATAAGTTCTTTATAATCACAAGGTCTATATACAGATAATCCTGGAATACTTCTTAAAGTTCCTAATTGCTCTATAGGTTCATGAGTAGGACCATCTTCACCAACCTTAATACTATCATGAGTAAAAATATAAGTAACAGGAAGTTCCATCATCGCACTCATTCTAATAGAAGGCTTCATATAATCAGAGAAAGTAAGAAAAGTACTACCATAACTCCTAATATTAGTAAGAGCAAGCCCATTCATAACAGCTCCCATCAAATTCTCTCTTACACCAAAATTAATATTTCTACCAGAATAATTATCAACAGAAAACTCATTTTTACCTTTAAGATAAGTCTTAGTACTACAAAATAGATCAGCAGATCCTCCCATAAAATTAGGAATAAAAGTACCAATTACATTCATAATTTGATAATTAATATCTCTCATCGTTTTATCTTCAAAAATCTTACTAGAATCAACAACAGCATTTATATCTAAAGATATCTTCTCATTTTCAATAATTAAATTAATTTTATCTTTCTCATTATCAGTAGAATTAGCAATATACATTTCATATTCAGAATACCAATCTCTATAATAATCACTAGTTCCATCTTTAATAAACTTTAAAGCATTATTCCTATCAATTTCACTATATGTAAATGGAGAAGTACCTTTCAATTTCATTCTAATTTCTTCTAAATCTTCTTTATCTAAATTAGAATGAATTCTATTAGTACCCTCATATTTAGAATATTTTCCAAGTACTGTCTTTATTTCTATTAATACCGGTTTTTTACATTTCTTAGCTTTATCAATAGCATTAGATATTTCACCAATATCTTCACCATTCTTTACCTTTATTACTTCCCAATTCATAGAAATAAATCTATCACCAATATTTTCATACATAGCCTTATCTAAAGGACCATCTGCAGTAACACCATTAGAATCATATAATACAATTAAATTATCAAGTCCAAGATTACCCGCTAATGAAGCAGCTTCATAAGAAATACCCTCCATCAAATCTCCATCAGATACCAAAGTATAAATATTATAGTTAAAAACAGTATTCTTTTTTCTATTAAAAGAACTCTCTAAGTATTTTTCTCCAATAGCCATACCAACAGAAGTAGCAAAACCTTCCCCAAGTGGTCCAGTAGTCATCTCAATTCGATTATTCAAATTATACTCAGGATGTCCATTACACTGTGAAGATATCTTTCTAAAATCTTTTAATTCCTGAATATTAAATTCATCTAATAAATAAAATAATGTAGCATACAAAAGAGAAGACCCATGACCCGCAGACATAACAAATCTATCTCTATTACACCATGACTTTCTCTCTAAATCAAACTTCAAATGATATGCAAATAAAGTATATAGTGTAGGAGCAGCACTAAGTGTTATACCAGGATGTCCACTACCAGCATTATTTATCATATCAAGTGATAATAATCTAATATCATTAACAATTCTTTTTTCATTAAGTTTCATATCTATACCTACCTTATACTATAATTCTATCATAAAAATACATAAAATAAAAGAA
>CAMFBT010000034.1 GCA_945948625.1 uncultured Mycoplasmatota bacterium
GTACTCTTAGTAGTTTCTTTTTTCTCTGCTACTTTTTTAGTTGTTTCTTTCTTTGCTGCTGGTTTAGTAGTAGATTTTTTTTCTTCCTTAACTTCTGGTTTTACTTCTTTTGGTACATATGTTTTTCCATTTAAAGCATCTTTTGCTATTACTACTAAGTCAGAAAAAGCACTAGGATTATCTATAGCAAGTTCACTTAACATTTTTCTATTAATAGTAATACCTGCTTTATTTAAACCATCTATAAATCTTGAATATGAGATTTCATTTTCTCTACATCCAGCATTTATTCTTGTAATCCATAATTTTCTAAAGTTTCTCTTATTTTGTTTTCTATCTCTAAAAGCATATACTCCTGAATGCATTACTTGTTCATGAGCTGTTTTATATAATCTATGTTTACTACCAAAATAGCCTTTTGCCTCTTTTAATACTTTTTTTCTTCTAGCACGTGCAACAGTGCCACCTTTAACTCTTGTCATGTTATCCCTCCTATATTAAATCTTTAATTCTCTTATAATCTGCTTTGCTTAAACTAGTTCCTTGTTTCTTACTTGAAGCTCTAGCAGCACTATTTTTACCAGTATTATGTAAAACTCCTTGTCTTGATTTACTAATTGATCCACTTTGTCTTACATTTAAAACTTTTTTTGTTCCTTTATGAGTTTTCATTTTATTTTTCTTAACTTTAGTCATAATATCCTCCTTCTATTTTTTAGGTGTAAGTTGCATAAACATTGTTCTACCTTCAATTCTAGAATTTAATTCAATGTCTGCAACATCACTAACTTTTTCATAAAATCTATCTAATACTTCTTTTGCAAGTTCTGGATGGGCAATTTGTCTTCCTTTAAACCTAATACTAGCTTTTACTTTGTTTCCTTTTTCAAATGCTTTTCTGGCATTGTTTACTCTAGTATTAAAATCATGAATATCAATATTAACTGATAATCTAAATTCTTTTGTTTCTACCATTGATTCTCTTTGTTTCTTTTGAGCCTCTTTGGTTTTTTTCTTCTTTTCATACTTGAATTTGTTGTAATCCATTATTTTACATACTGGTGGATTACTATTTTCATTCATAAGTACTAAATCAAAGCCAGCATATCCTGCTAGTGTAAGAGCATCTTGTTTACTCTTGATACCAAGTCCTTCACCATTTGGTCCAATTACCATCATTTCCTTACATTTAATTTGTTCATTGATAGGATTATCCTTTAAAGTAGCTATAGCTAACACCTCCAAAAAAATGAATACTTAAAGAAGTATCCATTTATCTATAAAAAAGCCTAAAAAATGTTATTTTGTTTTAATATATGTCATGTGGCTTTTTACCTATTACTATATGTAATCAGGTGAGATAAATATAATCTTCTTTCCGTTTCGTTATTAATTATATTACATATTATTAACTAAGTCAAGAATAAAGTACTATTTTTTATAATATTTCATATATAAAAGATTATTTGGAAGACTTATGGCTTCCAAATTCTTTTTGAAGACTATAGGCTTCAAAAACCTAGAGTGACCATAGGCACGAGAGGAAAAAAAAGAAGATTATTTTTCTTCTTTAATATAGTTAGGATCAATATTTTCCTCTATTTCTTTTTCTGTATCTTCAGTTACTTCTTCTGGTAAGTCATCCCATGGTTCTTCATCTTCTTCAATTGCTACTTTTACTTTGGTATCTCCTACTACCTCTACTCCTAATTCTTTTTCTATTTCAATATTTATACTACTTCCATCTTCTTTAGCAGATATACAACTAGGCTGTTTTAAACTTCTAACTATAATATCTTTCTTAGATGAATCTGTAGTTTCTTTTTGGGATACTGTTACTACTTCTTTATATGGTATATTTTTAGTTATTACTGAAGTTTTAGTATTATTATCATATGAATACCATAAATTAACATCAAAAGAACCATTTATTACTATTTTACCATTTTCTTCACTTCCAGAAAACTTATGATTGATTACCCAACAACCAAGTACAGTATCAGGATTATTATCTGTGTTTACTGTATATGTATTTTTATAATATTTCTTCCCCTTTCCTACTACTGCCTTAGTTACTATTTCTTTATAAGTTGACAAAAGATATCACCCCTCACCATAATTTATGTTATATATAAGAAAAAAGTACCATTTTTTTATTTATAAAATATAGTATTTTATTATTACTTCATTAAATCATCATTTTTTATGATAAAGATATTTTTATCTTTATAGAAAGCAAAGAAGACATCTTCAATATTTATATCTTTTTTATCTAAAAAGTTATATACCCATTTTTTATCTTTTTTTAAATATTTTAGTGTATCTTCTTGTATATCTCCATCTAATATTATAGGAAGAGGTAATGGACTTTTTTCTTTTTTATAAGGAAATACTGATAAAGTACCGCTACTTTCTAAAACTGCATATTCTACTTCTTCTATACTACGATATCCTTTATCTCTAAGTTGTACTAATAAGTCATCTAAATTATATCTTTGTTTTAACATTTCATTATAATTTATTTTACCATTTTTTATTATTAATGAGGGATTTCCATCTAAGAAGATTCTAAACTTTGGTTTCTTTAAACTTATATAAGCTAATATACATTGCAGTAATACTAATATTATTATTGGTATTAGGGAGTATAAAATACTTTTATCATAATTTTCAATACTTATTACTGTAAGTTCTGCTATTAGTAAAGATACTATTAAGTCTGTTATACTAAGTTGTCCTACTTCTCTTTTACCCATTATTCTATATATTACAAATATAAAGAAATAAAAGAATACTGTTCTAATCATTACTATTGTCATATTATCACCATTTTAATTATGTACTAATGAATATTTTTTTATTCGAAAACATATTATTTATTGGGTGAAAATTATGATTATTAATTATTTAAAAAGTATGATTTGGACTCTTGGTATTATTATTGTTTGTTCTTTTATTATAACTATTTTTAATTATTTTAATATTATAAATGGTAATATTCTTAAAATTATATTTTTATTTATATCTATAATTGGAATATTTATTGGTAGTTATAAGATAGGTAAAGTATCTAATCAAAAGGGTTATGTTAATGGTATTAAGTATGGTAGTATTTGGGTGATTTTATTTTTAATTATTAATTTGATTATTAAATCTTTTACTCTTTTATCTGTTGTTTATTTTGTTATTTTAATGTTCATTTCAATACTTGGTAGTATTCTTGGTATTAATAATAAAATTAAATAATCCTTATACTTAGAATGTATAAGGATTTCTATATAATATACTTGTTATTATATCTAAAGTAAATATACATATTATTATATATAAATACTTTCTAATATTTTTATTATAATATTTATCTATTATAGGTATAAGTATATAATTTAGTAATAAACTACCTATAGCAAATGTTAATACACTCCTTAGGCATACTAAACCTTTTATATTTAAAAATAATCCTGTATAATCCCATAATTTTAAATTAAATATATTTATACTTATATAACCTATTATAAATTCTACAAGTCCTGTTATTATTATACTGCTTATGAATAATAATATAGGATTTTTCTTTAGTGGTTTTAATGTACTTAGAAATACTGCTCCTAATCCATATATTGGAAGCCATGGACCATATAATATTCCCCAATTATTTAATACTCCTAATGTTATATAATAGAATATTACTTCATATATATAACCTGATATGGCTCCTAGTAAGAAGATTAAAAAATAATATAATATTTTATCTATAATATTCTTTTTATTCATTTTACTACCTACTTCTATTTTAGTATATCATAGTTTTTCTATTATTACTAGGGTTATTTTATGGTAATTTTACTTATTTCTTTTTCTTCTTTAAGATTATCTTCTTCATCTTTTTCTTTTTGTTTTGCAAGTAAGGCTTAAGTCTGTGTAATTCTAAAAATATTAGCTCCAAGTTCTTCACTACCCAAATTATCTAAAATATCTGCTCCAGATCCTATATCTACCATTTTGTTGATGTCAACAAAATGGTCTGAAGTTTTATTTTTACTAATATTACATGCTATCATAGCTTTGGAAATAATTTTTTCAAAGTTTCTCCATTCTTTATACTCTAGAACATTCATCAATTCTCTTGCTTCCCAATATTCATTACCATTTTGTGCTATATATGTCAACTATTTGGTAATTTTATTACCAAATAAAAAACTACCTATATTTGCATCAATATAAGTAGTTTTTCTTATTTTGTTAATGTCTTTGTTTTAGGTTTAGTATAATCATATGAAAGTAATTTATCTAGCATATCTTGATTATCTTTTAGTTCATTTATTAATTCTTCTAATTCTTCTTGTGTTAAATCACTAAGTGGTACTATGTAAAGATTATCATTAGATAGTTTTCCTTTTATACCTAGATAAGTTCTATAAAGTAATATTGAGTAATATCCATCACCTATATATGTCATTACTACATTGGTATTATCAAATGAATGGCCAGATGTAATATCATTAAATTGATACTGAATTGTTTCACTATATTCAGGTATTATTATATCTGATGATGTTCCTCTTAAAAGAATATATTTTGGTAATTCTCCTTTATATTCAAGATGATCTCTTTTTGATTTTCTATTATCATAACTTTCTTTTATTTTTAATACAAAGTATTCTCCATTAATATTTTCTTTGACACCAGTATTCAAAATATTATTTACATTATTAGAGGTATGTTCTTTTTCTAGTATATTTTTAATTGCTATTATTTCATGTCTCCAACCACTATTGGTATCTATTTCCCAAGTATTATTACCAGTAATGATATATCCACTTGGTGTAGATACTTCAGTTAATGTATATATTCCTTCTTCTAAATTCATAATTCTATGGGCTTTTTTAGTACTTATCCAACTATCTATAAGTGTACCATTTTCATCTTTAAGTTCAAATTTTGCTCCTTCTAATATTTTATCATTATAGTCTTCAACATAAATATCACAAAACCACTCTTCTGGTCCTTTTTCTATTTCTTCATAAATAGATGCTTTTTCACTAGTACCATAAGGACCTTTAGTTCTTGTACATCCTGTTAATCCAAAAGAAGTAAATGTTAAACTAGTAGCAAGTGCAAGTGATATTATTCTTCTTCTTTTATTTTCATCTAAAAAAATATTATTCATTCTATCATTCCTTTGTCATTATATTATAATATTTTTTTTATAATGTCAAATAATATATTTATTTAAAAATAAGAATAGACTTTAAGTCTATTCTGTAAGTAATTTTGATAATGGTACTATATTATATCCTTTACTATTTATGTATTTTATTATTAATTTTATATTGTCTGTGTTTTCTAATAAGATAATACTTCCATTAGATAAATTGTTTTTTATTTCATTATAATTTCCTATAATATTTGGTATTATTACCATCATATCTTTACTGTTACAAATATTTAAATAAATATTATTTTTTTCTGTAACAAGACAATAACTAGATTTGTTATTAGATAATCTGTTTATTAGAGTATTATCATTATCTAATATTTCTTTTGTATATTCTCCATTATTTCCATATGTATATATTTCTTTATCTTTTATATTTTTTATATTATTGGTATTTATATCTTTATGATTTAAATATATTGTTAAATTATTTATATTTTTTATTTTATCATAGTCTTTTATATTTAGTATTATTATTAGTGATACTTCTTTTTTATTACTTCCTTTTACTATATACTTATCTTTGTTATTTGATAGACTACTACTAGGGGTTATGTTATTATATATTAATGCTTCTTCTCTAAAAACTCCTCCTTGCTTCATTTCTTCATAACTTTTTTCTATATTTACTTCTAGTCCTTTAATTCCTGGTATTATTGTATCTTCTTCTATTATGGCATTTACTGGTAATATTTCATATTCTTCTTTGATATTATTTAATGTTATCATTAATGGATCTTTTTTATTAAGTAATTTCATTACTTTATCTGTATAAAAGAAACTGAAACAAACTAAACATAATATTAAAAATATTTTTATTATCTTTTTCAATATTACCACCTAATTAAGTATATGTATTTTTGTATTACATTATTATTTTATTTCTAATATCTAAAATGTTTATGAGCAAGACCTTAGGCTTACTCATACCTCTTAAGACTTATGGCTTAAGAGAATAAAAAAAACTAGAATTTAATCTAGATTATTTTTTTGCTTGTTTTAATGCATTTTCTAAAGCTTCATATAGTGCATCTATTTTGATTGTGCAACCGCTTACTGCATCAGTATATCCTTCATCATTCATTTTTATTTTATCTAATCCTTGATTGTCTACAACATTTTTTTCTAAAGCTTCAACTTGTTGATACCATTCTCCAACTTGTGAACCGTATTCTCCTCCATACATACCATATGAATCTCCTAGTTTCTTTTTTGTTGTTTCTACTCCATCTTTAGTATAAGTTGTATCTAAATCTACATCAGTTATTTTTCCATTTTTATCCACTGTTACAATAGCAGTAGCAGTATTATTCTGTCCTCCATAACTATCAATCGCAGTACCTGTATATATTCCTTCTTTATATCCTTTAGAACATCCTGATAATAATGCTAAACCTATTACCCCTATTAAAATTATTTTTTTATTTTTCTTCATGTTATCCTCCTACTTAATTATTATAGAATATTTTTTATAATTTTACTAGTCCTAAATTACTACTTTATTTTTATTTTACACTTATCTTGTTTTTCTATTATATTTTAAGTCTAATGCATAATCTTTTAATTTCTTTAATGTACTTAATGTAGGATTATTATATTCTTCTTCTGTTATACCATATATTTCTAATTCATGTATTTCTGGAAATCCTAAATAACTTAATAATTCAAAAAATTCTTCATGTATTCTATTTTGTTTATTTTCTTTATTATTTGTATTTTTAAATGACATATTTATATCATAATCTCTTTCTTCTGAATTTGTATATTCTTTAAATTCCATTATTATTTCTCCTTTCTTATAATACTATATATAAATATTATTATTTTTTACTTAATAAATGTTTTATTGCTCTATTTACAATTATTTTTCCATATTTATAACTAACTCCACCTTGTTGATATGCAATATATGGACTTCTGAGAGGTCCATCGCATGATAATTCAATTGAACTACCTTCTGTAAAACTTCCTGATGCCATTATTATTTTATCATCATATCCTGGCATTTCTGATGGTTCTATTATTGCAGATGAATCTATCTTTGAATTTGACTGTATTCCTCTTACATATTCTATTAAATCTCTTTCATTATTGAAGATGATGTTTTGAACTATATCTACTCTTTCTTCGTTGTATTTTGGACTTACTTTATATCCTAATTTTTCAAAAATATATGCTGTATAAACTGAAGTTTTTAAGGCATTTGCTACAATCATAGGTGAAAAATATAGTCCTTCTAATATATATCTATTTTGATTAAGTGAAGGTCCTACTTCTAAGCCTTGACCTGGTACATTTAATCTTTCAGCACATAAATTAATTAATTCTTTTTTTCCAACTATATAACCTCCATTAGAAGTAATAGCTCCTCCTAGATTTTTTATTAATGAGCCTACTGCTATATCTGCTCCTACTTCTATTGGTTCTTTTGTACTTACTAGTTCACAATAACAATTATCTACCATTATTATTACTTCTTTATCTATACTTCTAATTAATTTTATTACTTTTTCTAATTTTTCAATACTAATACTTTCTCTAGTACTATATCCTTTACTTCTTTGTATTTCAATTAATTTTATTTTGTTTTTCTTTAGTTCTTCTTCTATTTTATTATAATTGAAATCGTTATTTATTAAGTCTATTTCTTTATATTTTATGTTATAGGATTTTAATGATGATGGATTATTATTAAATCCTATAACACTATCTAAGGTATCATATGGTTTTCCACTTATTGATAGCATTGTATCTTCTGGTCTTAGTAGTGCGAATAAGGCTGTGCTAATTGCATGAGTTCCTGATATAAATTGACATCTAACTAAAGCACTTTCTGCTTTAAAAATACTTGCAAATACTTTTTCTATTTTATCTCTTCCTATATCATTGTAACCATATCCTGTGGTAGTATTAAAATCTGTTTCACTTATATTATTGGTAGTAAATGCATTAAGTACTTTTTCGCTATTATATTCTTCTATTTCATCTATTTTTTGTAATTCTTCTTCTATTTCGCTTCTGCTATTTTTTATGATTTCTTCTAACATTTTTTGCCTCCATCTATTCTTATGATACTATTATTTATATAACTTGCTTTATCACTAATTAAGAATGATACTAAATCTGCTACTTCTTTAGGATTCCCAAATCTATGAAGTAGTATTTTTTCTTCTTCTTGCTTTATAAAATCTTTATCTAATTCTTTATTCATATTTGTATCTATCCAACCGGGACATATGGTATTTACTCTAACATATGGTGAAAGATAATTGGCTATATTATTTGATAATGATATTAAGCCTGCTTTTGATGCATCATAGTCAAGACTTTCTACATAAGGTGTATCTATTCCATTGGTAGAACTTATATTTATTATTACTCCATATTTATTTTCTTTCATCTTAGGTCCTATTTTCCTACATAAAAGAAATGGTGCTATTAAATTGGTATCTAGTACTTTCATAAAGTTATCTTTTGTTTTGTCTTCAAATAATGTATCTATTGCTATACCTGCATTATTTATTAATATATCTATTTTTTTATATTTTTTATATATTATATTTAACATATCATCGATTTCTTCTTCTTTTGTTAAGTTGCACTTTACTATTAATAATTCTTTTTTATATAGTGAATCTAATTCTTTTTTTAATTTTATTACTTCACTATAATTATTATTATAATGAAGTATTACTTCATAATCTTTAGCAAGTAATTTTGCTATTTCTTTTCCTATTCCACTGGAAGTTCCTGTTATTAATACTACTTTTTTCATACTCTCCCTCTTTCTTCCTTGGTATTATATCATATTTTAGATTTTTTTTAAATAAATACTTGTCAAAATGTAAAATATATGATATCATTGTTATTGTCTTATGGCGGAATTGGTGAAGTGGTTAACACGGTGGATTGTGGTTCCATTATTCGTGGGTTCGATTCC
>CAMFBT010000035.1 GCA_945948625.1 uncultured Mycoplasmatota bacterium
ATACCCCTTTTTAATATATTTATCAAGTACTTCATAATCATTAACACTCTTATCAGTAATATATTCCAAAGCACCCAAATAATATTTAACATCATCAATTATTGTAATACTACATTTTTTAGAAGAAGAGAAAGGAATCCTAT
Organism: uncultured Mycoplasmatota bacterium; assembly: GCA_945948625.1. Taxonomy (GTDB): domain Bacteria; phylum Bacillota_I; class Bacilli_A; order RF39; family UBA660; genus CAG-302. The sequence goes on from CAMFBT010000035.1 coordinate 144, forward strand.
CTTGAACATTTAAATTATTTTTAATACCATATTTCTTTTTCAAAGCAATATCCGTAGAATTATTAGCTTCTTCAGTATTAATATTAGCAATTATATCAGAAATATTATCACTACCATTTAATTTAACAAATTCTACTACTTCCATAGTACCATCAGTAATAGTACCAGTTTTATCTAAGCAAAGCACATCAGTACAAGAAAGAATTTCAATACCATGAAGTCTTTCAACAATAACATTTTTTTTAGCCATCTTAACTACACCTGCTGTTAAAGCAATAGAAGTAAGTAATACTAATCCTTCAGGTATCATTCCAATAATACCAGCAACCGTAGAAAGTATAGCCTCATTATAACTTTGACCACTATAAAAATACTGACTAACAAACAAAAGAACACCAACAGGAACAATCAAGAAAGTAATAATTTTAAGAATTTTATTAATAGTATTCTGTAAATAAGAAGAATTATCTTTTATTGAAGTAGCTTCTTTTATTAAATTATTAGCATAATTATCTTTACCAACACTAATTACTTTAACATAAGCATTACCACTAGTAACTATAGAACCAGACATAATTTTATCATTTTTTCTTTTAACTATAGCATCAGATTCACCAGTAATAACAGATTCATCAACTTCTAAATTACTAGATTTAATAACAACCATATCTACTAAAGCAGACTCTCCACTAGTAAGATAGATAACATCATCCATAACAATCTTTTCTTTAGGTATTTCTATCTTTTTACCTTCTCTTACCACTGTTACAGTATTTTGATTAGTAACCTTTATTTTTTCTAATACTTTTTTAGATTTAAATTCCTGATAAATAGCAATAATAGTATTAACTACCATAGTATTAATAAATAAACAATTCTGTAACGATCCAGTAGTTAAAGTAAGAATAAGTAATGATATATTAAGTATATTAAATAAAGTAATAGTATTAGATAAAATTATTTGTTTAGCACTTCTAGTATAATTTACTTTTTCTATATTTGATAAACCATTATTCTCTCTATATTCAACTTCTTGCCTATTAAGACCTTCCATAAATACCTCCTAGTTAAAAAGGGCTATTACTGCCCTCTCTATCTTCTATAATAATATATTCCACTATCCATAGCAGGAAAAGCTAATATTTGTCTCGGATCAAATGCATAACTATTAAAGAATGTAGCATGATGCCCTTTTGCTACTCCAAAATGTAAATGAGCCCCAAAACTCTCACCAGTATTTCCAACATAACCAATAACATCATCTGTAGTTACTTCTTTACCTTGATACATACCAGAAGCAAATCCACTCATATGCATATACACAGTAGTATAATCTATTCCATTAACATTGTGATAAATATAAATAGCATTACCACCACCACTTATCCATCCAATACGAGCAATTGTTCCTTTAGCAGCAGGATAAATTGGAGCACCATATATTCCATAATGCCATAAATCTATTCCATGATGATAACCACCAATATTTGGCCTTTGATGATCATAACCAGTATAATCATCACTAACTGTAAGATAACTAAGTGGATAAGACCAGCCAAATGAAATAGGAGTACTTATACAAGTACTAACATCTTGATTAAGACTACAACCAAGTTTTTCATAGTATTCTATTTCTTTTTTATAATCACGAATATCCTCTTCAATAGTAGAACCTTCTTTATCATATGTCGCAGCATTTGCTTTTAAAGTAACAACCTTAGAATTAAGTTCATTACTCTTTTTTTCTAAACTACTTTGTTTTAAAGCTAATTCAGACTTTTTCTTTTCCAAAGAAGAAATAAGTTCTTTAAGTTCATTCATTAATTTATTATTGTACTCAGTAAGTTGTGATACTATAGAATATCTATATATAAAATCAGTATAAGAATCAGCCTCAAATAAATATTCTAAATATACATTTTCTCCATTAGAAACTTGTAAAAACTTAAGAAGTTCATCTGTCTCATTACTCTTTTCTTCAATCTCTTTCTGACTAGCAATAATATCATCTTCTGATTTCTTAATATCATTTTTAATTTGCGATATACTTGCTAATATTGAAGATATCTCATTATTTACGGCCTTTATCTCATTCTCTGTTAATTCTCTTTTATTCTCATTTTCTTCATATTTTCTTTCCAACTCTGCAAGTTCATTTTTAAGTTGTCCAAGAGTCTTTGCTTCTACTTTATAACTAGGAATAAATATCATAGCCATTATTACAAATATAAATAATATATTTCTTTTCATTTAATCACATCTTCCTAACATAATTATATATTAAACAAAAGTTTTAGTCAATAATTTAATCTTAGTTTACATTTTTTGTAAATTATATCTCTTAACAAAACCAACCATAAATATCAATATAATAGATAAATATAATATTATCTTAATATCATTAATAAAGTATCCAATTAAACAAAAGAAACTTCTAACTAAACAGAAAATAATTTCCACTATAATCAAATACCCTTTTACATTAGTATCTTTCTTTATATTATATATATTTTCAGAGGACACAACATCAAACATCTTAATACCAAGTCCTTCAAAAAATCCAATTATCAAAATTAAATATTTACTTTTAATATTTAATTTAAGTAATAATAACAAACAAAATAATATATTCAAATATTTAAAATATTTATTATCATCAATTTTTCTAACAAAAAAATAAATAAATATACATGCCGAAATACCCATAATAGCATTAAATATACCTACATAATCTATTTTACTATTAATAAATAAATACAAGTATAAAGGTTGAAGACTTAAATTAATTACCTTAGCTTGTTCTAAAACAAAGAAAAGAATCTTATTCTTACTAATTCTTTCAAATTTAATTTCAGTATTATCATCTTTAATATCAAGTTTAAATAAAGGTATAATAGCAAGAATAGATAATATTATTACAATAATAGCAAGTATTACAATAGATAATTTCTTAGTAATATAACTTACAAGTATAGGAGCAATAATAAGACCAATATTACTAAATATAAGTATACTACCAATATCTTTCTTCTTATCTTTATCCATAGACTTAATAGCAAAATAATGTCTTAAACTATGATAACTATAAGATCCAATTCCATATATAATACTAAATATAATTAAATTACTCATACTATTTTCCATAATCGACATAAAATAAAAACTACCACTAAAAACAAAACTAGAAAATATTAAAATATATTTAGCATTAATAACCCTAGTTAAATAAATAACCAAAGTACTAGTTATAGCTCCAACAAAATATAAAATACTAAAAAATAATAATATTTCTTTCAAAGAATAACCCATTTTATATAATAATACTGAAGAAAATACTTCTACTATATTTCTAGCAATTGTAGAAAGTAATATAAATATATTATATTTTTTAATATTTGTCATATAATCACCATTATTATTATGTATTTTTTTTATTTTATGATACAATATAAAAAGGTGAACACTATGTTTAAATATACATTAGATAACAAAAGATATCATACATTAAATTATTATTTAAAAAATAAATTTAATACTAAAGTAATAAAAATAAGTCTAAATGGTGGATTTACCTGTCCTAATATTGATGGCACTAAAGGTTATGGAGGATGCATATACTGTTCAAAAACAGGCTCTGGAGAACATGGAGGAGACCCAACTAAAGACTTAACTACTCAGTTTAATGAAGTAAGAAATATAATAGAAAAGAAATGGCCTAGTAATAAATATATAGCATACTTTCAAGCAAGAACAAATACCTATGCTCCTATTAATGTATTAAAAGAAAAATACGAAGAAGTATTAAAAATAGATAATGTTATTGGTTTATTTATTGCTACTAGATGTGATTCTATTAGTGATGAAGTATTAGACTATTTAGAAGAATTAAACAAAAGAACATTCTTAGTAATTGAACTTGGTCTTCAAACAATCCATGAAACTACCTCTAAACTAATAAATCGTGGCCATACACTAGAAGAATTTGATAATATGGTTATAAAACTTCGAGAAAGAAAAATCAATGTTGTTGTTCATATTATTAATGGTCTACCATATGAAACAGAAGATATGATGTTAGATACAGTAAAACATCTAAATAATTTAGATATCCAAGGTATAAAAATACATATGCTAAATATATGTAAAGATACACCAATAGAAACCCTATATAATAAAAATCATTTTCATATATTAACTAAAGAAGAATACATAGATATAGTAATTAAACAATTAGAACTATTAAGACCAGAAATAGTAATACATAGAATAACCTCAGATCCTGACAAAAATACCCTAATAGAACCTAAGTGGTTATTAAAAAAATTCTGTTTACTTAACGATATAGATAAAGAAATGAAAAAAAGAGAGACCTATCAAGGAAAATATACTAAGTAAAAAGACTTCAATTAAAGTCTTTTTTCATAATATTCTTATATATCCTATTTTTTTATCCTTGTCAATTTTGTTTAGTATACTAAACAAAATTATATTTTTTAACATTTTTGTTTAGTAAATACTTTTCATATAAATAATTATTTAATAGAGAGACTTACTAAGGCTCTCTATTACCTATGAAGACCCAAAGGCTTCATAGGATAGAAGAAAAGAATTAGAAAAACTAATTCTGTATTTATTAAAATAATCTCAGTATATCATTAAAAGTTACATATACCATAAGAAGCATTAATAACATAAATCCTATACTATTAATCATAGCTTCTGTTTTAGCATTAATAGGTTTCCTTCTAATCTTCTCTATAATTAAGAATAAAACTCTTCCTCCATCAAAAGCAGGGAAAGGAATTAAATTAATAACACCAACATTCATAGATAAATAAGCAGTTAAATAAATAATACTTTGTAATCCCTTTTTAGATTGAGAATCAACTATACTATAGATACCAACAGGACCAGATAAATCAGAAGCCGAAACACCACCAGTAAATAATTGTTTCAAAGTAATAAGCATTAATCTATATAAACTAGCAGTAGTCTCACAAGCATAAGTAATAGAACTAACAAATCCATGTCTTATAGTACTATCAAGACCAATACCAACAACATAACTCTTATTTCCTTCATCATCTTCCACTACATTAGGTTTAACTATAATTTCTTTTTTATTACCACTCTTATCTTTAAGTATAAAATTAATATCCTTACCTTCAGCTAAACCAATATATAACTGAACTTCACTCCAACTAGATACCTTATTACCATTTACAGATAAAATAGTATCTCCTTCCTTAATACCAGCTTCATATGCTGGATATGAAGGATTAACATTAGCCACGATTGGTTTAGTAGAAATACTACCATATATTAAAGCAGAAATAAATAATAATACAAATGCAAATACAAAGTTAAAGGTCGCACCCGCTACCATAATAATAAATCTCTGCCATACTGGCTTACTATATAACATTCTCTTCTTATCTATCTTTGCATTATCATCAGCATCTTCACCAGCAAGACTAACAAAACCTCCTATTGGTATAGCCCTAATACAGTACTCAGTTTCTCCACCCTTCTTTTTATAATGAAAGATTTTTGGTCCCATACCAATAGAAAACTCATATACATAAACACCAAATAATTTAGAAAATATAAAATGTCCAAATTCATGAACTAATACAATTCCCCCTAATATTAATATAAACCATAATATTGCCATTCCTATTCCTCCTTACAATATACCAAGCATTATTAACATTCCAAGTGAAACAAACACTACACTATCAAACCTATCTAATATACCACCATGACCAGGTATAATATTAGAATAATCTTTTTTACCAAAATATCTCTTAATTGAACTAAAAGCCAAATCACCAGTTTCACTCAAAAATACTAATACCAGAGACATAACTATAGTTTTAATAAGAGAAAGATCACTAACTAATGAATAATAAAACATACTACCAATAAAAGAGCCCATTATTCCACCAATCAAACATCCTTCTATTGTTTTTTTAGGAGATATATCTGTAAATCTATGTTTTCCAATTAACATACCACTAATATATGCATATGTATCAGTAATAAATGCTATGACAAATATATAAATACACTTAACTATACTAATATTTCTAATTTCAATAATATTAAGGAAAGCATATCCTAAAAAGAATATAATTCCAAATAAATACAAACTATCATTAATATTATATTTATCCTTATCATCGTAAAATATTATTGGTAATATTAATAATATTAAACTAGCACATATAACAATTTTATTATCAAATTTTAGTACAAGATTATTAAACATAAATAAACCAAGTAATATATATGTTAATATCTTAATAAAAATAATATTTCTATTCTTATACTTAATATCAATAAGTTCTTTTAAACCAAGTAATGCTATAATACTAATTACAATAGCAAAAACATTATCACCCAATATAAGAGAAGTAATAAGTACAGAAAGAACAATAAAAGCACCAATTAATCTTTTTTTCATACACTCACCTATGCAATCTTATAATCATCTTCTAAAGAGAATATAACATTTTCCTCAATCCAATTTTTTCTAGGTTCAACAGCATCCCCCATTAAAACAGATACCCTTTTCTCTGCCAAAGCAGCATCAGTAATATTTACTTTAATTAATTTTCTTTCATTAGGATCCATAGTAGTTTCCCATAACTGATTAGCATTCATTTCACCAAGTCCTTTGTATCTCTGTACTTTATAATTAACTCTTCCATTAGTTTCTTCTTTAAGTTCTCCATTAGACCAAGCATAAACATGTTTATTTCCATAACTAACTTTATATAAAGGAGGCATTGCAATATATAAATGTCCTTCTTCAATAAGTGGTTTCATATATCTATAAAAGAATGTAAGTAATAAACATTGTATATGAGCTCCATCATCATCAGCATCTGTCATAATAATTACTTTACCATAATTAATATCTTTAACATTAAAATCTGCTCCTACTCCTGCTCCTATAGTATAAATCAAAGTATTAATCTCTTCATTCTTAAATATTTCTTCCATTCTTGTTTTTTCAGTATTTAATACTTTACCTCTTAAAGGAAGTATTGCCTGAGTCTTTCTATCTCTACCCTGCTTAGCAGAACCACCAGCACTATCTCCCTCAACAATAAACAGTTCCTTTTCCATAGACTTTTTACTTTGAGCAGGAGTAAGTTTTCCCGATAACAATCTCTCTGTCTTTTTACTATCCTTACCTTTTCTTGTCTCTTCCCTTGCTTTTCTAGCAGCCTCTCTTGCTTCCTTACCTTTAATTGCTTTACCGACAATCTTAGTAGCAACCATTTTATTTTCTTCCAAGAAGAATTTTAATTTTTCAGAAACAATAGCCTCTACAATAGTTCTAGCAATAGGAGTACCAAGTTTAGCCTTAGTTTGCCCTTCAAACTGTAACAAATCCTCTGGTATTTGTACTGATATAATAGCAGTAAGTCCTTCTCTCACATCAGAGCCATCAAAACTCTTATCTTTTTTCAAATAATTATTACTCCTAGCATAATCATTTAATACTTTAGTAATCGCCGTCTTAAAGCCAACTTCATGAGTTCCTCCATCACTTGTTTTAACATCATTAACAAAAGATACTATATTTTCAGAATAACTATCAGTATACTGCATAGCCACTGATACATTAATTTTATCCTTACTAGCATTAAAACATAATGGTTTATGAAGAACTTCTTTCCCTTCATTTAAATATTCACAAAATGCTTCTAATCCATTTTCATAATGATATTTCTCACTTCTACCTTCTATTTCATCAACTACTTCAATAGTAAGACCACTAATAAGAAAAGCACTTTCTTGCATCCTTTCACATATAGTTGAAAAACTAAAAGTAGTTGTAGAAAATATTGTAGGATCAGGTTTAAACTTAACTGTAGTCCCAGTCCTATTCGTAGTACCTACTTTCTTTAGAGGAATAATTACTTTACCACCATTTTCAAATTTGATATAATACTCTCCTCCATCTCTTCTAGTAACAACCTCCATAACAGAACTTAATGCATTAACAACAGAACCACCTACACCATGAAGTCCACCAGATACTTTATATCCACCTTCACTAAACTTACCACCAGCATGAAGTACAGTATAAATAACCTCAGGAGTAGATTTACCAGATGAATGCATACCTACCGGAAGTCCTCTACCTTTATCAGTAACACTAACACTTCCATCTTTATGAAGTACTATCTTTAAATGATTGCCATATCCGTTTAAAGCTTCATCAATAGAATTATCCACTATTTCCCATACTAAATGATGTAGCCCTCTCTTATCAGTAGAACCAATATACATACCTGGTCTTTTTCTTACAGCCTCTAATCCTTCTAATATTTTAATTGAACTCTCATCATATTTTGCAGTCATTTATATCACTCTTTCTATTAATTTCCATAACAATTATACTATAAAATAAATACTCTATCAAGTTATTTGTCACTTTATTTTACATTATTTCAAGTAAAGCCTAAGGTCTTTACTTGTTATG
>CAMFBT010000036.1 GCA_945948625.1 uncultured Mycoplasmatota bacterium
TAAAAATATTAATAGATATAGTAAAAATACTAGTACCAATAGCTTTAATAGTAATAGGTTCAATAGATTTATCAAAATCAGTAATGTCAAATGATGAAAAAGAACAAAAGAAAAGTTTAAATCTATTTATAAAAAGATTAATATATGCAGTAGTTATATTCTTAGTACCTTGGATTATTGAAGTATTTATATCATTACTAGGAGATTTAACTGATGATGTAAATTGGACAGATTGTATAACAAATGCAAATAAAGAAAAAATAGAAGAATTAGAAAAGACAAATTAGTCTTTTTTTCTTTTATCCCTATATAAGGACTTGTATAAAATAGAAAATTATGGTAGTATTTATATAGTATAGTAGTAACATAAATAATAACATTGCAAGTAGAATTAAAATAAAAAAATAAAAAACTATTTATTGCAATTTATAAGTTATAATGATATACTAAATATAGTAGGAGAGTCTATAATGAAAAAAAAGAATAAAAAGGATTATAGTAACAAGAGATTTATTTTAGTATTCATAATGATGCTTTGTTTAATTATATCTATGAGTACATATTGGGTATATGCATATCATCATAAATATGGTAAGAATTACTATGAAGATAAATTCATTAGTTATAAAGTAAGTGATTATGTTAGTATTGAAGGAAATTATGTATATTTAAAAAGTATTAGTGATGATATAAGTAATAATTTTATTAGAAGTCAAAAAGAAATTAATAAAAATAATATTATAGACATGACTGTAACAAAAGGAATATATAAAGAAATATTATCTATTAAAATAAGCTATATATTAAATGCAGAATTAAGTAATTATGAAGAAGTACTTACATTAAATATAGATTTAAGAAATAAAAAAGTTCTTAATAATGATGAAATTTTAAATAAAATTAATATAAGTTATAAAGAAATAGCTACTGATATATTTAATGAATATATAAAAGTGAATAATAATCAAAAAGTAATAGATATAATTACTGATAAAGAAATGACTGGTAATGAATTTAATAATAATAGTGAAAAATATATAATTAGAATAAGAGAAAAATTACCAGAAATAATGAAAGTATATATAGATAAGGAACATGTTTATTATCTAGTTAGAAAAAATGAAATAACTAAAGTTTGCTATTATACAAATACAGATATAAATATAGGGTATATAAATAAAGAAATAGGAAAAATATAGAAGGAGGAATTATTTATGGAAAGTATTTTATCTGCAACTGCAGTTGCAATAGGAGTAATGGTAGGACTAGCCTTTTTAGGATTAGGACTTGGAATTGGTTTATTAGGAGGAAGAGTTGCTGAAGCTGTTGGAAGAAATCCAGAGACTAAAAATGATGTTGTTCATTCAATAATGACAATATTAATAATATTTGCAATATTCTTATTATTCTTATTTGCATTTTGTTTCTTATTACTATTCTTTAATCCATTAGTGGGATAATATGACATACTTTATTATCTCTTTTGTTGTTATAATACTTTTAGTAGTAGTAATGAGTTTAATACTCAAAAATGCTGTTAAACAAGTAGACGATAAATCAAAGTCATACTTTGTAGATAAATTAAAAGAGTATGATTACTTAATTGATGAAAAAGAAAAGAAACTTTCTGAATTAGAAAGTGAACTTGAAAAAAGAAAGAATGGATTAAAAGAAAATAGTTTAAGTGATGCTAGTCCAAATTATGATTTTGATACTAGTATTATAGATTTACTTACAGAAACTAATTATCTTGATAAGAATATATTTGAAATAAATAAAAAAATAGAACAAAAGTTTATTATAAATTATGAAGATTTAATAAAAGATTTTTTATCTAATATTAAGGATGAAAACAAATACGACTTCTGTGTAAAATTAAGAAATAGATTTACTCCAAATGAAATATATAACATAGAATTAATGTTACCAGAAGAAAGAAATAAATATTTAAAACAAGAACTAACTAAAGAAGAATATAAAGTATATGAAATATATCTATCTAGTAATAGATTTAATATGGAAGACTTTATAGATTATTTAAATAGATTAATAGAATTAAATGATCCTACAGTTACTATACTTGTATCTAGTAACAAAGAAAATTATGATTATATTGATAAGAAAATTAAAACTAAAGTATCTAATAGTATTTATAAAGGAATTAAAATACTTTATAGAAATAAAGTATATGACTTTAGTTTAAATGAAGGGAATGTGTGATATGGAACTTAAAAAAATAGACAAGAAAGTAGAGGATATAAAAAATAATAATAATATATATTCTGTAGGTAAAGTAATTAAAGTAAATCCTTATACAGTTATTGTATCTGGTCTTAATGATATCACTTATTATGAAGAAGTTGATATTGCTGGTAAAGCTAAAGGATTTGCCTTTGCAGTAGGTAAAAATAATGTCACTATTTCACTAGTAGAAGTAAATGATAAAATTAATCCTGGAGATGAAGTATATTCATTAAAGAAACAATTTAAATGTTTATTTAGCATGGATTCAATGGGAAAAGTAATTGATATTTTTGGTAATGATTTAATAGCAGGAAAAAAATTTGATAATTTAGTTGAAGTTCCTATTGAAAATGAACCTATTCCTATTATGGATAGAGGATTAGTAACTAGAGAATTTCTAACTGGATTAACTAGTATTGATATGTTATTCCCAATAGGAAGAGGACAGAGACAATTAATAATAGGTGATAAAAAAACAGGAAAAACACAAATTGCTTTAGATGCTATTGTTAATCAAAAAGATAAAAATATGGTTTGTATTTATGTAGCTTTAGGAAAAACAAAGAAAGAAGTAAAAGATATTTATTATGAACTTACAAAAAGAGGAGCAGCATCTTATACAATTATAATTGCATCATTTCATGATGAACTTCCAAATAGAACATATTTAACACCATATGTTGCTCTTTCAATAGCAGAATCTATGATGTTAGATTCCTATGATGTATTAGTAGTATTAGATGATTTAAAGAAACATGCTGATATATATAGACAAATATCACTTGCTAGTAAAAAGACACCAGGTAGAGATGCTTATCCTTCAGATATCTTTTATGCTCATAGTAAATTACTTGAAAAAGGATGTCAACATAAAGATGGTGGATCTATTACTATCCTTCCAATTGTGGAAACAAAAAGTTCAGATATAACTGATTATATATCTACAAATATAATTTCAATATGTGATGGACAAATAGTATTATCAAGTAAAAACTTTGCTAAAGGAGAAAAACCAGCATTAAATTATGGACTTTCAGTATCTCGTTTAGGTGGAGCAGTACAATCTCCAGAAGTTAAAAAATTAGGAAGTTCAGTTAGGAATAAACTTTTAGAGTATCTAGAAGTAAGAGATATATATGAACTTGCAAATATTGATGAAATGAGTATAGAACTTCAAAATAGAATGAAAGAAGGAAAAATAATTTTAGATAAATTAAAACAAAATAAGTTTTCTCCAAAAAGTAAAGAAGAAATGCTTGAATTATATAAATTCTTAGAAGTAGGTGATAATAATGAAAATAGGTAAAATTATTACAATTAATGATATTTCTGTTGAAATTATATTATCAAGTAGTGATGTAAAAATAGGAGATATTCTTGAAGTAGAAAACGATACTAAATATGTTTTTGAAGTAGTTGAAATAAATAATATATCCGCTACTTGCATAAGCCTATATAGTACAAGAGGATTACAAAAAGGTAGTATTGTAGTAAAGAAAAGTGATGGTATAGAGATAGAATATTCAGATAAAATACTAGGTAGAGTATTTAATTCATATGGAGATGTAATAGATGGATTACCATTTGAAAGCGAAAAGAAAGTAAAAGTAAATAATAATACTGTATCCTTAAAAGAAGTAAAAGTAGAAAATGATCCATTATGGACAGGAATTAAAGCAATAGACTTCTTTGCCCCACTACAAAAAGGATTTAAAATGGGATTACTTGGTGGTGCCGGTGTTGGAAAAACAGTATTAATAAAAGAATTAATTCATAATATTTATGCTAGTTCAAATTCTAATGCTGTCTTTGTAGGAGCAGGAGAAAGAAGCCGTGAAGGTAGAGAACTATATGATGATATGAAAAGTTCTGACTTGCTTGATAAAATGACTATGGTATATGGCCAAATGGGAGATAATCCAGTATCAAGAAGTAAATCAGTAAGTACAGGACTTAGAATGGCTGAATATTTAAGAGATGAAAAAGGACAAGATGTACTTATCTTTATTGATAATATATACAGATTTATACAAGCAAAAGCAGAAATAGCAACTGATTTAAAAGAATTATTAATAGAAAATGGATATCCTGCTAATATGGCTGGTGAAATAAGTGAAATTGAAGAGAGAATCAATTCAACTGATAAAGGTTCTATTACATCATTTCAAGCCATATACATACCAGCTGATGATTTAACAGATGAAGCAGTACAAACAGTAATGAGTTATATGGATGGACAAATCGTTCTAGATAGAAAAATATCTGAATTAGGTTTATATCCAGCAATTAATGTATTTAAGTCTACTTCAAAGTTAATAGACAAAGATAAAATAGGAGAAAGACATTTTAATTTAGTTGAAAAAGTATTAGCTTCATTAACTAGATATGAAGAATTAGAAGAAATAATAGCAGTACTAGGTATTGAAGAATTATCAGAAGAAGATAAATTAGTCTTTTATAGATCAAGAAAATTAAGAAATTACTTTTCACAACCTATGTTTGTAGCAGAAACTTTTACTAATATAAAAGGAGAATTTGTTAATATAGAAGATGTACTTAATGATGTAGAAAATATATTAAATGGTAAATATGATAATGTAGATGAAAGTAAGTTTAGATATATAGGTAAATATAATGGATAATAAAGGAATAAAAGTTAGAATCTTTGATATAGAAAATGGTCTTAGAGAATATGAAGATATTAAGATAATTAGAATAATTAGTAAAGATTATAACTTACTTATTATGAAAGATTATTTACCAATAATAGGAGAAATAGAAGGAAGTGTAGATATAAAAAACGATGAAATTAATCTATCATTTAAAGATATAAAAGCTTTCTATATGAATAGTAATAATGAATTTAATTTAATGATAAAAGAGGAAAATTATGGATAATATATTTTATTTCGCATTTGCAGGTATAATTGTAGTTATTTCCTTATATATAATTCTTAAAATACTAATTAAGAAATTTAATCCAGAAGAGTCTAAAGTAAAACTATATGGAATACTTCAAGGAATGAGTAATAAGGAAATAATAAGTATATCAGCTTCTATTGTAAGTTATATATTTATGATATATCTAATGACTTCTTTTATTGATTTAGATATCTATATAGCAATAATAATAATATCATTAACACTTCTAAGTGGACTTCTAATAAAAAATAAAAAAATAATTATAGATATAATACTAAATATCATATCACTAGGAGGATTAAAAATAATTTACTTAATTCATGATTATATAGTAAATGAATATAAAGATGTTTGGATGTTACTCTTGCTAGTATTTGTAATGATATTTATGTTCTTATATTTATCTTATACACTACTTAAAAACTTAAAAACAGTAATACTTGCCAACAAATACATAAGAAAGGGTGGTAATAGTGAGAATTAAAAATGTCGTTAAAGTCATGAATTTCCACTCTTTACTTAGAGTAGATGCATCAAAAAGAGAAGCAGAAAGCTATCGAAATGTTGGAGAAGAAATAACAAAAATAATAAAGTCTATAGTATATAATAAGAATCTAGTTCTTGACAAAAAAGTTATTATGCCAAATCCAAATAATAGTAAACTAAATATCTATATAGCAAATGATTATGGTTTTTGTGGAGACTTTAATTCCCAAATAGCAAGACAAATAAGACAAGATAAAGATGACTATAAAATAATAATAGGTAAGAAAATAATATATAATGATGGTAAAACAATACTAAAAATAAATAAAGATGATTTTAAAAAAGAACTAAAGAGAATAGAAAAAACAATAGATGAAGCAGTAAGAAATTCTTCATATAGTGAAATTAATTTATATTATAATCATTATAACTCAAGTACATCATTTGAATTTAGAAAGTTAACATTATTTCCAATTAACTTTGATGGAGAATATGATACAAAAAATGATTTTGTAATAGAAACAGATATAACTAGTATGCTATATAGCTTACTTACATTTTATATCATGTATGAATTAAAAATGTGTGAATGTATAAGTAGAGCTGCTGAAAATGTACTTAGAAATCAAATTACTAGTGAAGCACTAGATAAAATTGAAGAAATAGAAATAGAAGAAGAAAATAAAATTAGAAAAGAAAAGAAAAGTAAATTAATAACAAAAACAGTTGAAAACTATAAAAAAATATCATCAAGGGAGGAAGAAAATGGATAAATATGATTATATAACAGCAACCACTCTTGAAGAAAAAATAAGATTAGAAAAACTTATAAAATATATGGAAGATAATAATATTGAAGATGGTTTATTAGAAAATAAAGAAAGATATAATAATATTTGTAAATATTTAATAGCTAAAGATAAATATTTACAAATTGAAGAAAATATTAAAGAGATAAAGGAAAAATTAGAAGAATTATATAAAAAGAAAGATGAATCTGAAGTAGATAACTTACTTTTAGAAGAAACATTATTATCTAAGTTTAATACAGATACTAGTGGTAAATATCGTAATATATTATATGAGGATATAAAATTAGAAGAAGATAAAGAAATAAAAGATATATTATATTTAATATTAGAAAAAGAAAGTGAATATTCAAAATTACTTAGTAAAAGAAATAAATTAAAAAGTATATTAGATAGAGAAAAATATCCTAATACTTATAACACTCTACTTAATCAAGATATATTAATAGAAAAACAAGATGAATTATTAGATAATATATTTATATTAGAAAACAATATTAAAGTAGAAGAAGAAAAACAAAAAAAATTAGAAGATTCAGTAATGACTATTCCAATATTAAAAATATTATATGAATTTTGGATAATAGATAGTTATGATCCAATAAAAGTTAATAGAAATAATCTTTTTAAAGAAAATAGAACTCTATATAATTATAAAAATGATATATATAATAAAATAGAAAAAGAAGAAGATAATAAAAATACTTCAATTAAAGAAGATATAATATTACCAGATTTAAATTTACCAGGAATAAATGAAGATAATTATGTTGATATAGATGGCAAAAAATATGTAAGTTAATAGCAAATGGTATTGAAAAAATACCAATTATTTGTTATAATCAATACAGATGGTAGGAGGTAAAAGATGAAAGAAGAAAATAATAACGAAAAAACATTTAATAAGCCACTAATATATGCTATATGTGGAGTAGCATTACTTATAGTAACAATCGCAGGAAGTGCCTATGCATATTTTACTGCTACTGATAGTAGTACTGGTATTCAGGGTAAAACATTAGATGTTCAAATGTCAATAGCAAGTGTAACTAGAGTAAGTAAAGGAACAGGAGATTTAATACCAATACATGATGGTACGGTATCAGGTCATGATAGCCAATTAAGTACTGCCACTAATAGTACTAATGACTGTGTTGATAAAAAAGGATATACAGTATGTCAAATATATCAAGTAGTTATAAATAATGCTGGTGCTAATGCAACTACTGTAGATACATCAATAACATTATCAAGTGCATCTACAGATATAAAATGGGCTAAAATGTCAGCTAGAAATACATTTAATAGCACATTACCTACAAATAATTATTTAGCACAAAGTGTAACATTACCTGCTAAAAGTGGATCAACAAATGGTTCAGTTACTCAATATTTCGTAGTATATCTAAAAAATACAGGTGCAGATCAAACAACTGCAGATAGTGGTAAATCATTTACAGGAACTGTAACAGTAACAGCAAGTACTGGTGCACAACTAGAAGCAACATTCTCATAATAATAGTGAAAATTATCACTATTATTATTTTTTATAAAAAAAAATATAAAAAGTATTGATTTTTAATTTTATTTTTGTTACAATTATTATTGTAAAGGAGGATTGAAAAAAATGGAAGAAAATAACAGAAAGGGAAGTGGCGTATTTTACGCTGTAGTAGGTGTTGCTACATTAGTAGTAGCTATAATCGG
>CAMFBT010000037.1 GCA_945948625.1 uncultured Mycoplasmatota bacterium
TTTTTATTTACACTTTTTTTGTCAAATTATTAGAAAGTTATTTACAAAGATAATTGTTTATAGTAGAATATAATCATAGAGTGGCACGAAGTGGAGGAAAGTGGGGGATAGTATGTTGATTGGAGAATATCATCATAATCTTGATGAAAAGGGAAGACTCATCATACCTTCTAAGTTTAGAGAAGATATTGGTAAAGAATTTGTTGTTACTAGAGGATTAGATGGATGTTTATTTGTCTATGGTATAAGAGAATGGGAAAATATTATTTCTAAACTTAAGAATATTCCATTTACTAAAAAGGATGCCAGAACATTTAATAGATTTTTCTTATCTTCCGCTACTGCTCTTGAATTTGATAAACAAGGTAGAATTAACTTACCATCTTCATTAATTTGTTATGCGGGTATTAAAAAAGAATGTACAATTATTGGGGTAAATGATCGCCTAGAAATATGGGCTACTGATAAATTTGATAGTCTAATTAATGATAATATGGATGCTATTAGTGATGTAGCAGAGAATTTATTTGAAGGGTTTGATAATATTGCATAAGACTGTTTTACTTAATGAAGCTATTGATAATCTTAATATAAAAGAAGATGGTATATATGTTGATGCTACACTTGGTTTTGGGGGACATAGTGGTTTAATTTTAAAGAGAGTTAAAAGGGGCTTTCTTTTCGCCTTTGATCAAGATGAGATGGCTATAGAGTATAGTAAAAAGAAATTATCTGAAATTGGTGATAATTTTGAGATTATTAAATCTAATTTTGTTAATTTAAAAGATGAACTTAATAAGAGAAATATTGATAAAATAGATGGTATTGTCTTTGATTTGGGTGTTTCTTCACCACAACTTGATATTCCTGAAAGAGGGTTTAGTTATCATAATGATGCACCTTTAGATATGAGAATGGATAGAGATAAGGATTTTTCTGCTTATGATGTTGTTAATTCTTATTCTTATAATGATTTGGTTAGAATACTTAGAGATTATGGTGAAGAAAAATATGCTAGTAATATTGCAAATAATATTGTTAAATATAGGAATGAAAAAAGTATAGATACTACTTTAGAATTAGTAGAGATTATTAAGAAAAGTATGCCTTATAAGGCTATGAAGGATTCACATCCTGCTAGAAAGACTTTTCAAGCTATTAGAATTGAAGTTAATGATGAACTTAATGTTTTAAAAATGGCTTTAGAAGAAGCTCTTGATATGTTAAATGTCGGAGGTAGAATATCTGTTATTACTTTTCATTCTTTGGAAGATAGAATTGTTAAAGAGATATTTAATAAATATTCTAGGGTAGATAGTAATTTATCTAAATTACCATTTATTCCTAAAGAATATTTACCTAAATATAAATTAATTGCTAATATTACTCCTAGTAAAGAGGAGATAGAGGGAAATAATAGAGCAAGATCATCAAGACTTAGGGTTATTGAGAGAATAGAGGACTGATAAAGTGAAAAAGAAGAATAAAAAGAAAGGTTTTACTAAATTAGAAAGATTTTTGTATAAGAGTTCTTTTATACTTATGTTTTTCTTACTTGTAGGTATTGTTTTTTCTAGTACAATGGTTTCCAAAATGAATATTGAATTACAGGAAATGAGTAAAAAAGTAGAAAAAGTAGAAGATACTAATGAAAGTTTAGTTATGAAGATTAATGAAATGGCATCTCTTGAGAACATTCAGTTTGTAAGTAAAAATCTTGGTCTTGCTTATAATAATGAAAATATTAAGACTATAGAATAAGGTGATTATAATGAAAAAAGGTAATGTTAATAATGACAGATTTAAGATTAATAAATTAGTTATTGTTATTACCTTTTTTTTGTTTTTATTACTTATTGGGAGATTATGTTATTTATGTTTAGTTAATTATAAAGTTGGAAACTTGACGATTGAAGATTTTATTAAAAATAGAAATACTAAAGAAGAAGTTGTTATGCCTAAAAGGGGTACTATTTTTGATATTAATGGGA
Source organism: uncultured Mycoplasmatota bacterium (assembly GCA_945948625.1). Classification (GTDB taxonomy): domain Bacteria; phylum Bacillota_I; class Bacilli_A; order RF39; family UBA660; genus CAG-302. The sequence goes on from CAMFBT010000037.1 coordinate 1,992, forward strand.
ATATTTTAGCTAACGATGTTATTAGTTATACTTTAATTGCTTATTTATCTGATGAAAGAGTAGATGCTAAAGGTAATAAGAATTATGTTGAAGATTTTGATGATACTAGTAATAAACTTGCAAGTGTTCTTGGTGTTACTTCAGATGAAATTAAGGATATTTTAGTTAAAGGAAAAGAAAATAATAAATATCAAGTTGAGTTTGGTAATATGGGTAAAGGTCTTAGTGAACTTACTAAGAGTGCTATTGATAATCTTCATCTTCAGGGTATTGATTTTATTAAAGATATTAAGAGATATTATCCTAATGGGGATTTTGCTTCTTATATTTTGGGGTATACTGTATTAAAAGAAGATAATGATAATAATAAATGGATTACTGGGGAACTGGGTATTGAAGAATATTATAATGATGAACTTAAAGGTACTGCTGGTTATATTACTTATGAAAGGGATAAATATGGTTATAAGATTGCTAATGGTAGAGAATATATAGAACCAGCAGATAATGGTAGTGATATTTATCTTACTATTGATAATAATATTCAATTGTTTATTGAGAATGCTGTTAAGGATGCTCAAGAAAAATCTTCTGCTGAATGGATTGTTATGGGTGCAATGGATGCTAAAACTGGTAGAATATTAGGATATTCTAGTACTCCTAGTTTTGATCCTAATATTAGGAATATGTCCTCATATATTGATCCTATTGCTAGTTTAACTTATGAACCAGGTTCTACTATGAAGATATTTAGTTATATGTGTGCTATTGATTCTGGTAATTATGATGGTAATACTAAGTATACTTCTGGTAGTAAAACTTATACTTCAGAATCTGATGGAAAAAGTGTTACTATTTCGGATTGGAAAAAAGAAGGATGGGGAGATATAACTTATGATCAGGGGTTTGCTTTATCTTCTAATATTGCAGTAGCTAATATTGTTGAATCTGTTATTACGAAAGAAGATTTAAAGGTTTGTTATACTAAATATGGGTTTGGTAGTAAAACTGGTTTTACTATGAATAGAGAAGAAGAAGGTACTATTGATTATAAATATCAAATTGAAGCTGCTACTGCAGGATATGGTCAAGGTATTACGACAACTCCTATACAACATTTACAAGCTCTTACTATTATTAGTAATAATGGTACAATGATTAAACCTTATATTATAGATAAAATAGTAGATAATGATACTGGGAAGACTATTTATACTGGTAAGACTAAAAAAATAGGTACTGTTGTTAGTTCAGATACTATATTAAAGATGAAAGAATTAATGGCTAGTGTTATTAATGGTGATAATACTAATTCTACTGGTTATGCATATTATATGGATGGTTATAGTTTAATAGGTAAAACTGGAACTGCTCAAATATATGATTATACTAAAGGAAAATATATGGATGGTATTTCTGATTATATTTATTCTTTTTCTGGTATGTTTCCAGAAGATAATCCTGAAATTATTTTGTATGTTGCTATTAAAAGACCAAAAGATACTACTAATTATGTTGCTCCTATGGTTAAAGAAGTAGAAAAGAATATTACTAAATATTTAAATATTGAAGATGCTGGTAAAGATAAGAAATCTTATGTTATGGATTCGTTTTATAATAAAGATGTTAATAGTACTAAGTCTTATTTAGAAAATAAGAATATTAGAGTACTTGTTTTAGGAGATGGTAATAAGATTATTAGTCAATATCCTGATATTAATAGTACTATTTATGAAGATGATTTGGTTATATTAAAGTCTAATAGTAATACTAATAAGATGATTAATTTGATTGGTTATTCTTATAAAGAAGTTGTTAATATTTTAAAAATTATGGGTATTAATTATAGTATAGAAGGTTCTGGTTATGTATATGAACAAAGTATTAGTGAAGGAGAAGAAATTACTGGTACAGTAACTATTAAGTTAAAAGATAAATATTAAGAGGAGAATGTATTATGGATGAAGGAACTAATGAAATATCTAAAATTTTATATACAATACTTATTATTCTTATATGCATTGTATTAGGAATATATCTAGGTAAGTTATTAATTAGTTAAAGAAGAGTAATCTTCTTTTTGATTTTTAAATCTATTAAATACATAAATAATTTATGACAAAGACTATAGGCTTTGTCATACCCCGGAAGACTATAGGTTGAAGGGGATATAGTAAAATATATATGAATGTTTGCTTTTTTACTAAGAATGGTATATAATACTTACATGTGAAAAAGGGAGTGTTATATATGAAAGAATTAACTGGTTATCCATCTATAGATAATATACATAATAGTGATTATAGTTTTTTTAGTAGAAATCCTATGATACCTAATATGAGTATTTATAATGCTATTAATTTAATTAGTAGTTTCTATAGAAAAGAAGAAGCAATAGATTGTTTAGATTTAAATGTTAACTATGATGAGATGTTAAAAGATGTGGTTACTTTGTCTAAGGCATTAAAAGAATTAGGTGTTAAGAAAGGTGATATTGTATCTGTTGCTATGCCTAATTATTATCAAGGAGTTATTATCTATTTAGCTTGTAATAGAATAGGAGCTATTACTACTTTTATTAATTCTATGTCTTCTATAGAAGAAGTATTAGGCTATTTAAATGAATTTGAATCTAGTTTATTTATTAATTTTGATAAAGATAAAGAATATAATAAAAAGATTAAAGAAGGTAGTAAGGTAAGAAATATTATTACTTTAAATAGAAATGAAATTAGTACTAAGAATTATAGTAATATAGAAACATCCGCTGACGGATATAATGATGATTTATCTTTTAGTGATATTGGTAGTATTGCTAAGTATTATAAGAAACCTATTTATACTTTATATGGTGGGAAGGAAGACTCTTTAATTTTATTTACTAGTGGATCTACTGGTAATCCTAAGAGTGTAGTATTAACTAATGAGAATTTACTTGCTTCAGGTATTTATATGAAGAATAGTGGGAAGATTAAAGCTAAAGTAGGAGAGAGATGTTTAGTATGTGTTCCATTTTCTTATCCTTATGGTTTTGCTACTTCCACTATTATGAGTTTATTATGTGGTAGAGTAGCAGTACTTGCACCTACTTTAGATAAAGATAATATTAGATATTATTTAAGTAAGAATCCTAATTATGTATTTGGTAGTCCAGCACTTCTTGAACTTATTAAAAGGAATGTTAAAGATAGTGATGATTTATCTAGTATTCATACTTTTATATCAGGTGGTGATTTCTTAACACCAATGCAGAATGTTGCAGGAGTAGATTTTTTTAAGAAACATAATGCTAATGTTTTGATATGTAATGGTTCAGGAAATGCTGAAACTTGTGGTGCAAATACTAATGCTGTTGGACTTCAAGTTAGACCTGAAACAGTTGGTAGAGTACTTGTAGGGCCTAAGACAATTGTTGTTAATCCTGATACTTTAGAAGAACTTAAATATGGAGAAGAAGGTATGCTTTGTATTGCTGGGAAGCATGTATTTAAAGGATATTATAAAAATGAAGAGATGACTAAAAGTACTAGATTTATGTATAAGGGAGTAGAATACTATAAAACTGGTAATATGGGTATTTTAGATGAAGAAGGATATTTTACTTTAACTGGAAGAAGTAGTAGATATTATATTAGATCAGACTTAAATAAAGTATATCTTGAACACATTCAAAATGTTATATCTTTAATTGATGTAGTAGATAGTGTAGTAGTAGTTCCTAAACCTGATAAAGATTTATTATTTACTAATAAAGCATATGTAGTATTAAAAGAGGGTATTATGCCTACGAAAGAGGTAAGTGATTATATACTAGATATGTGTTATAAACCTCTAGTTAATAGTATTACTGGAGAGACTATTCAATTAAAACCATATGAAGTACCAGAATCTATTACATTTTTAGATACTATTCCTAGAACTAAAGCTGATAAAGCTGATTATAAATTACTTGAAGAAATGGCTAAGGAAGAAGTAGAAATTAAAATTAAGAAGAGAGAACTTAAATAGTTTTTTCTTTTTTTCTATTGAAAAAAGAAAAAAAGTTTTGTATACTTGATATAGGTAAGAAATAAGGAGTTGGTTTTATGTATACTGGCATTTTCTTTTTAATTGAAGCTATATTTTATTCTATATTATTGATTTTTGTTTATTTTAGAAAAAAAGTATTTAAAAGTAAGGAAAATAAGGTTTATTCTGCTTTAATTATTGTTACTTTTATTGAGCTGTTATTAGAAATTATCTTAGATTTTGTTGGTCCTCTTTATTTAGAAATGCCTAAAGTTAGTTATTCTGTGGCTAAAATATATGGTGCATTTATCATTATATGGAATTGTCTTTTATGTGTTTATGTTTTTTTAGTTGCATTAAATATAAAATGTAAAGAAAAGTATAGTAATATTAGTAGTATGCTTTTGATTTGTTTTGGTATAGCTTTATCGATTGCTTCACTTTTACTGCCTATACATTTCTTTTATTCTGGTAAAATAGCTTATACTTATGGACCAAGTGTTAATATTATATATTTTTCTGCAATTGTATATTCTTTAATTGGAGTTTTTTGTTTACTTTGGAATATAAAAAATTGGAAAGATAAGAGATTTATTCCTGTAATTATTCTTGTTACTCTTGGTAGTTTATGTTCTTATATTCAATATAATAATCCAAGTTTATTACTTGCTACAGCAGTTCATGCTTTTATTACTTTTTTAATGTATTTTACAATAGAGAATCCTGATGTTAAGATGATTGAACAATATCATAAGGCTAAAGAAATTGCAGATAATGCTAATGAAGATAAGACTATGTTCTTATATAATATGACTAATGATATTAGACTTATTACTAAAGATATTAATGTTAGTACTGATGATATTACTAATGAGATGAGTAATAAAAATATTGATAGAGAATATGTTAATGATCGTCTTAGAAGTATTAAAGAGAGTACTGCTAGATTTACTACTATGACTAATGAGATTCTTGATGTTTCTGAAATTGATACTGCTAATATTAAGATATATGATGAAAAATATAATATTAAGTTATTACTTAAGAAAATGATTACTTTATATAGTGATAAATGTAAAAATAAAAATATTACTTTTAGAAGTAATATTGCTAGTGATATACCTGAATATTTATATGGTGATAGTTTAGGACTTAAGAATGTTTTAACTAGTATTTTAGATAATAGTGTTAAGTTTACTGATGAAGGTTATGTTGAACTTGATGTTAATGTTATTATTAAAAATGATGTTGCTAGATTTATTATTACTGTAGAAGATTCTGGAAGGGGTATTTTACCTAGTGAATTAGATAGTATTTTTTATAAAAATAAAGAAGAAATAGACGGAGATAATATTAAAAATAATTTATATACTGCTAGAAAGTTAATTACTTTAATGGGTGGTACTATTATTCCAAGTAGTAATTATGGTAAGGGTACTATGATGAAGATTGTTTTAGATCAGAAGATAGTTACTTCTGATGATAAATTAATTAAGTATGAAAGTGTATATGATAAAAAGAAGATATTA
>CAMFBT010000038.1 GCA_945948625.1 uncultured Mycoplasmatota bacterium
TACCTTCACCACCACCATGTGGGTGATCATTAGGGTTCATAACAGAACCACGAACAGTAGGTCTAAATCCTTTATGTCTAGTTCTTCCTGCTTTACCAATCTTAACTAGAGAATAGTCTTCATTTCCTACAACACCAATAGTAGCTCTACAAGTACCTAAGATTTTTCTTGTTTCACCACTACTTAATCTTACTAATACATATTTATCTTCTCTACCAAGAATTTGAGCTGATGCTCCAGCACTTCTTGCAAGGCTAGCACCTTTACCTGGTTTTAATTCAATATTATGAATTACAGTACCTACTGGTATATTCATAATAGGAAGTGCATTTCCTACCTTAATATCAACATTTTCACCAGATTCAACAACTGTTCCTACAGTTAATCCTTTAGGAGCAATAATATATGCTTTTTCTCCATCTTTATATGTAATTAAAGCAATATTTGCACTTCTATTTGGATCATACTCAATAGCAGTTACTCTAGCAGTTATACCATCTTTTCTTCTTTTGAAGTCAATGATTCTATATTTTCTTTTAACTCCTCCACCTCTGTGTCTAACAGTAATTTTACCTTGGTTGTTTCTACCATTAGTTTTTTTCTTAGTAACTGTTAAACTTTTCTCTGGAGTAGTTTTAGTAATTTCTTCACTAGTCAAAACAGATCTTTGTCTTGTACCAGGAGTCATTGGTTTATAAACTCTTATTGCCATTATATTCCCTCCTTATTAGTCAAAACTAATAGTATCGCCTTTCTTTAAAGTTACAATAGCTTTCTTATACTTACTAGTCATACCAGTATATTTACCAACTCTCTTTTTCTTAGGATGAGAATTAGAAATATTTATTTTTTCTACTTTAACATTAAATTTCTTTTCAATAGCTTGTTTAATTTCAGTTTTATTAGCCTTATTAGCTACCTTGAAAGCATATTTACCATCTGCTTCCATATTAGCAGTTTTTTCAGTAATAACTGGTGCTATAATTATATCTAAATAATTATCCATTATTTAAGCACCTCCTCTAATGATTTTAAAGCTTCTTCTTCAATTAATAGATTATCAGATGAAACTAAATCAAAAGTATTTATTTCATTTGGCATAACAATCTTAACATTAGCTAAGTTTCTAGCAGCCAAACAAACATTATCTGTAAGTTCATTAACACATACTAATACCTTATGATTAATAAGATTTAATCCTTCTAATAAACTTACCATTTCTTTTGTCTTGTTAGTTTCAAACTTAATAGAATCTACTACTATAAGTTCTTTATCTAATACTTTATAAGATAATGCACTCTTTAGTGCTAATCTCTTTTCTTTCTTATTCATTTTCTTTGAATAATCTCTTGGTACTGGTCCAAATACAATACCACCATGTCTATAGTGTGGTGCTCTAATGCTACCTTGTCTTGCATTACCAGTTCCTTTTTGTCTGTATGGTTTTCTTCCACCACCAGAAACTTCACTTCTAGTTTTAACTTTTGCAGTACCTTGTCTTGCTCCTGCCATCGCAGCAACAACAGCATCCTTAATTACTGCATCATTTGGTTTAATATTAAATATGTTATCTTCTAATTTTATATCCTTTACCTTTTCGCCTTTTAGACTTAAAACATCTATTTTCTTAGACATAATTTCCTCCTTTATCATCACAATTATTTATTATATATTTATATTATAAATAGCTATTATTCAACTATTTCTTGTGATGCTTCTTCACTAGCTAATTCTTCATTAATAGTTTCCATAGTTTCCTCTGCTACTTCTTCAGATGATTTATTATCTTCATATACTATTAATTCTACTGGTTCATTAGTTTTATTACCAGTTTTAACTGAAGTTCTAACTAATACTAAAGAGTTTTTAGGTCCAGGAACACTTCCTTTAATTAAGATAACATTATTTTCTAGGTCTACCTTTATAACCTCAAGATTTTGAATAGTTACTTGTTCATGACCCATATGTCCAGGTAATTTCTTTCCTGGTAAAACTCTCATTGGTAACAATGTACCCATTGAACCTACACCTCTATGATATTGTGAACCATGACTCATAGGTCCTCTACTTTGATTGTGTCTTTTAATAACACCTTGGAAACCTTTACCTTTAGAAGTACCAGTTACATCAACCATTTCTCCTGCAGCAAAAGTATCAGCTTTAAGAACATCTCCTAAAGCATATTCGCTTACACTAGCACCTCTAATTTCCTTTAAGAAGCGCTTAGGTGTAGCATTTGCTTTTTTAAGATGACCAATTTCAGGTTTATTACTTCTAGATTCTTTTTTGTCAACTGTAGCAAGTTGAATAGCATCATATCCATCAGATTCTTTAGTTTTAATTTGTGATACAACATTATCTTCTACTTCAATAACAGTAACAGGAATAAGTTTTCCATCAGTAGTAAATACTTCAGTCATCCCTTTTTTTCTTCCTAAGATTCCTTTCATTTTTTCCTCCTACATTATTTTTTAATTTTTATATCAACACCACTAGGTAAATCTAAATGTGCTAGTGCATCAATAGTCTCTTTACTAGGGTCTGTGATATCAATAAGTCTTTTGTGAGTTCTTTTCTCAAATTGTTCTCTTGAATCCTTGTCCTTATGTACCGCTCTTAAAATTGTAATTTTTTCAATTTCAGTTGGTAGAGGTACAGGTCCAGAAACTTCACCACCAGTTCTTTTAACAGTAGCTACTATTTTAGCAGCAGCACTATCTAGAACTCTGTGATCATAAGCTTTTAATTTAATTCTCACTTTCTCCTTTGCCATTTTGTTGTCCTCCCTTCGCCTATATCTTGGTATAGACATAGCTCCGAACGAATTACCTGATATCCCTTTAATTTATTTGACAACTTAACCGGGTGTATCAGCAACTTCGCACATCTAAGCCAGTCACACTCTTACAATTATACTAAATAATTATACTAAAATCAAGTACTTTTTATTACTTTTTTCACTTTATCTCAAATAAAAACTATATGTACCTCCTAAAAGTAATAAAATAATAATAATAAGGTAATGAAGTTAATATATTTTCAAACAATAGTTTGTTTTTTTATTTATAAATAAAAAAATAGACTATTCATCTATTTTTTCTTCCTTTATAAGTATTTTAGTTTTACTTTTATTGTTTGATTTAACTAACTTTTGAACTCCTTCTCCATTTTCTTTAACTGCTATTCCATTATTATGTACAAGTTCTAATAAACTATTCTTTTTATTAATCTTTCTTTGTTTTAAATACTCTCTAATTAAACAAATATATTCATAATTTCCTATCATCATTATAGCATCTGCTAATTTAGTTATATTTGCTCCCTTTATATTTTTAGCAAAATAATATATATACATAGAATCATTTGTATTTATTATAGCATCTTCTAATTTAACTATATTTGCTCCTTTTATATCCCTAGCAAAATAATATATAAATCGAGCATCATTTGTATTTATTATAGCATCTTCTAATTTAACTATATTTGCTCCTTTCACATCTATAGTAAAATAATATAAATATTCAGCATCATTTGTATTTATTATAGCATCTTCTAATTTAACTATATTTGCTCCCTTTACACTTTTAGCAAAATAATATATATACGTAGAATTATTTGTATTTATTATAGCATCTTCTAATTTGAGTATATTTGCTCCTTTTACAACTTTAGCAAAACTATATATATATCGAGCATCCTTTTTATTTATTATAGCATCTTCTAATTTAGCTATATTTGCTCCTCTTACATAATATGCAAAATTATATATATATTCCAAATTTCCAAAACCAATTACCTCATTAGTAATATCATCAATATTAATTATATTTCTCTCTATTAAGTAATTAATATCTTTCCCATTATTACAAACAATATTTTCCATTAATGTCATTAAATTAATATTCATATATCTTCTCTCCTTTACAGCCCTATATTATACACCAAAAACTTACTAAAATAAAGACTTTTTAATATACTTTTACTATTTTTCCACCTTTCATGAAAATCCAAGGTATTTTCATGTCATTTATAGCCTCTTAGTCTATAAATGAAGCCTCAATATGTCTTATTATATTCGGGGTAAATACTCATCGTATCAATAAAATATTTATGATGAAGACTAATGGCTTCATCATACCTCGGAATACCTTTAGGATGAAGAGGAAAAAAAGAAGAATTACTTCTCCTTTATATATTTATATCCATCATACATTAGCATATTTTTACTAAAAATAATCTTATTTTGAATAATATTATTAATATTATCAATATATTCAGTAGTAATATCTCCAGTATATTTATTAGTTAAACTATTATATCTTCCCTTATCGGTAATCCAAGATAAGTTATCAAGTATTACCATTCCCTCACTACTAGAAAACAAATCAGTACCAGCAAGCAATCTAGAATCATAGTCAATACCAAATAAATTATATATAGTAGGAAGTACATCTATTGGCATACCAACCTTATCTACCTTTATACTTTTCATATTACTATTATATATAACTAACGAATTATGATTAATTTCAAATAAACCATCTCTTTTATAATTAGATAACTCATTAATCTCATCCAAAGAAAGACCATAAGGATAATGATCCGCTAGCATAACTATTACCGTATCATCTAATTTCCCACTCTCCTCTAGTTTATTAATTAAAATTTCAAGAGCTCTATCTAATTCAATTTGAGTAGCAAGATAAGCTTTAGCTTTATCACTATAAGATAAACTTTCTACTTCTTTCCAATTCTTACTTACAATACTATTGCCTTCTCTAGTATAATCCAAATGTCCTGAAACAGTCATATAATAAGTCATAAAAGGTTTATCACTATTAATATAATCAGAAACACTAGCATTAATCATTTCAATATCACTCTCAGGCCACATATTACAATTAATATTAAGTCCCATTTCACAAGCCTTAAAATTATCAAATCCAAGTGCATTTAAATACTTATATCTATCTTGAAAATAACCATTATGAGCATGATAAGCATAAGTGTTATAATCTTTTTCTTTAAATACAGTAGCCAGTCCATATGGAAAACTATTTTGACCATTTCTCCATGTCTTAAGAGTAGAATAATTAGGATATAATCCAGTAAGAGATTGAAATTCACCACCTATAGTACTAAGGTAATAAGGTACATAAAAATTATTAAAAACAAAACCATTATTAGTAAGTTTATATAAAGTTGGAGTCAAATCCTCTCTTACCCCTATTTCACTAAAAGATTCTGCTACTATGAATATAAGATTTTTATTTTCAAATAAACCAGTATATTTATTTTGTGAAGTACCAGGATTATTTTCAATATATTTTTTTATATCACTATTTAAATTATTATTAGATAAATCTAAATCCAAAATATTTTTATCATATATAAAGACTTCTTCTTTATCTTCATTATTTTCATAATTAACAGTAATAATTTTATCTTCAAAACCAAATATATTCCTATATATATCTATACCAGTACTAGAAAGAACACCCAGTCTTTGAATACTAAGAGAAATATTATCAACATTATAATACAAGTCATATAAAGACAAATTATCACTATTCTTTGTACTATTTATATATAACCTATGTGAAAGAAACGATAAAGGTATTAATATAATATAACTAAATAAATATAATTTATTTCCCCTAATATCAAAATCTAACTTTTTTCTAAAGATAATAAGTAATATAAAAGGAATAAAAAATAATATCAAATAATGAAGATTATTAATTATCACTTTAAAAGTCTCTCCAGCAAAACCCATAGCTTGATCAGATAATTTAAACATAGATAATGAGAAAAAAGTCTGAAGAAAAGACTTAAATATCGTCTCTAGTGAAAACCAAAAGCATAAAACAAAATATATTATATAAGAAAATATTCTATTTACCTTTTCACTCCATACAGTCATTAATAAAGTTATAACAAAAGAAGAAAATAAAGAATAAATAAACACACTAAAAACTTCTTCTCTTGTATATGTATCAAAAGAAATTATAGCAAAAATAACTTCAAAAAATATTAATGTCAAAAAATTAATTATATTAAGTTTAATTATCTTACTCATACAATCCCCTTTTCCTAAATAAATATATTTATTTTTTCTTATAATTATTATAAAATTCTTCTTTTAATTCTAAGAATTTATCTTCTTTAATAGCTTTTCTTATATCTTCCATTATTCTAATTAAAAATCTTAAATTATGAATAGAAAGTAATCTTTGGCCTAATGTTTCATCCGCTACTAGAAGATGACGAATATAAGCCTTAGTATAATTCTTACAGCATTTGCAATCACAAGTACTATCTACTGGAGTAAAATCTTCTTTATATTTAGCATTTCTTAAATTAATTTTTCCATATTTAGTAAAAGCATGACCATGTCTAGCAAGACGAGTTGGAAGTACACAATCAAACATATCAACTCCCCTCTCTACTCCTTCAAATAAATCAGTCGGTTCTCCAACACCCATTAAATATCTAGGTTTATCTTCTGGTAAATATTTAATACCATATTCAATCATTTTATACATAGTAGGTTTATCTTCTCCTACCGAAGTACCACCAATAGAATAGCCATCAAAATCAAGCTTAACAGTCTCCTTACAAGACCATTCTCTTAAATCTTCAAATTCCCCACCTTGAACTATACCAAATAAACTTTGATTAGGATTATTAAATACAGCCTTTCCTCTTTTAGCCCATCTAATAGTTCTTTCAACAGAATTCTTCATATATTCATAAGTAACAGGATATGGAGGACATTCATCAAAACTCATAGCAATATCACTATCAAGTTTATTTTGAATTTCAATACTCTTCTCAGGAGTTAAAAATAATTTCTCACCATTAATATGACTTTTAAAAACAACCCCTTCTTCACTTATATCTTTAGGTTTAGCAAGACTAAATACTTGAAAACCACCACAGTCAGTAAGAATAGGACCATCATAATTCATAAACTTATGTAATCCACCCGCTTTAGAAACAATATCTTCACCTGGTCTAAGCCATAAATGATAAGTATTTGATAGTATTATACCTGCTCCAATTTCTTTAATTTCTTCTGGATCCAAAGTTTTAACCGTAGCTTGTGTTCCAACCGGCATAAACATCGGAGTCTCAAACTTACCATAATTAGTCTCTATTGTACCATATCTAGCCTTAGTATTTTTATCTTTATGCAACAAAGTATATTTAATCTTCATATAACTTCCTCATTTCCTAGTTAATTATAGCAAAATAAAAGATTAAAGTAAACTATAAAAATACAAATAATTATTATTAATATAACTTTTTCATTAGTAAAGTAACACCATTCAAAGTTTAAACTTGTATATTAAAATCATTATAAATTATTGATATTTTATTATTTTTATTATATAATGTATATGGAAAGAGAATTTATCCATTATAAAAATGGGTAACACCTAT
>CAMFBT010000039.1 GCA_945948625.1 uncultured Mycoplasmatota bacterium
CAAAGTTTAACACCAAAATTAAATAGTATTTTTGGTTATGATAGTTCACTAAAAAAAGCAACAGAATTTTATGAAAAAAATGAAGAAAAGAAAGAAACAAATGAGTATACAAATATCTTTAAAGGAAAGAATGTAATTGTAATACATGCAGAAAGTATGCAAACATTTCCAATGAAACTAACATTTAATAATAAAGAAGTAACACCAAACTTAAATAAACTAGCAAAAGAAGGAATATTCTTTAATAATTTTTATTCTCAAGTTGGAGTAGGGACAAGTAGTGATAGTGAATTTACTTTTAATACATCACTAATGCCATCTACTAAAGGGACTGCATTTGTAAATTATTTTGATAGAGAATATATATCAATACCAAATATTTTAAAAAGTAAAGGTTACTATACATTTTGCATGCATGCAAATACTGGAGATTTTTGGAATAGAAATACAATGTATAAAACACTAGGATATGATGATTTTTATAGTAAAGATTCTTACATAATAGATGAGACTATAGGACTAGGATTATCAGATAAATCATTTTTTAACCAATCAGTAGATAAAATTAAAAAAATAAAAGAAGAAAAAGAAGAACCTTATTATGGATTACTAATAATGCTATCAAATCATACCCCTTTTAACGATTTAGAATTAACAGAAAGTTTTGATACAAGTATATCAGTAGATATGGGAAATTATACAATTAAAAGAAATTATCTAGAAAATACAGTAATGAATAACTATTTAAGATCAGTACATTATGCTGATTCTGCAATTGGAGAGTTTATTGAAAAATTAGATGAAGAAAAATTACTTGAGGATACTGTAATAGTGATTTATGGCGATCATGATGCAAGATTAAGTTTTAACGAATTTAATTTATTATATAATTATGATCCAGTAACAGATAAAATAAAGAAAGAAGGCGATGAAGGATATATACCATATAATAAATATAATTACGAATTAGATAGAAAAGTACCTCTAATAATATGGACAAAAGATAAAAAATATAACAAAGTCATAAGTACTCCTATGGGAATGATAGATGTCCTACCGACATTAGGGAATATGTTAGATTTTAATAATGAATATCAAATGGGTAAAGATATCTTTAATATAAAAGATAATGACAACACAGTAGTATTTGTTGATGGCTCATATGTAACTTCAAAAATATATTATAATGCACCAAAAGCAGAAATATATTCAATAACAAACGAACCAGTAAGTGAAGAATATATAAAAGAAAGAGCAAAATATGCATCAGAAATAATTGAAGTCTCAAATGATATAATTTCATTTGACTTAATAAAAAAATTAAAAGAAATTCGCAGTAAATAATAACCTAGCAGTATAAGAAAGAAGGAAGATGAAAATGTTAAGATTTATAGTATGCGAGGATAATATTGAAGAATTAAATACAGCAGTACAAACAATAACTAAAACAATGATGAAGTATGATGAAATGGAATATAAAATACAAAAATTTCAAAAATATGATAAAAAATTGCAGGAAGTAATAAAAGAACCATTTGACACAAAAATATATATGTTAGATGTAGAATTACCAATAGTAAGCGGATTAGAAATAGCATCAGAAATAAGAGAAGAAGACGATAATAGTTACATAGTATTTGTAACTGCTCATCCAGAAAATAAAAACGATATATTCTATTCCAGACTAGAAGCGATAGACTTTATACCAAAAAATCATAAATATGAAGAAAGAATTGGAGAGACAATAGAACATATACTAAAGAAAATATTGAGAAATAAAACATTAAAATTTAGCTTTGGACATACAGCTTATATAGTATTATATCGTGATATAACATATATAGAAAAAGATCCTTCAGGGACAAGATGTATTATTCATTTCTTAAATGATAAACCAAAATATATAAAAAAGCCTTTATCTAAACTAGAAAAAGAATTAGCCCCTCTATTTATAAAAACACATAAATCATGTATAGTAAACATAAGTAATATAAGTGAAGTAGAATATGCTAAATTTGTTATACACTTTAAAAATGATGAAACAACTACCTTACTAAGTCCAAATCATAGAAAGGAGTTGAAAAAATATGTTGGAAGTTTTGAAAGCATTCTTTAGTTGTACAGCACTAATAATTTCAGTCTATGCTTTTGGTGTAATAATATTAAACCAAGGAAAAATTAATAAAAAATATAAAGATATAATATCATTTATTGTAATTTGTATATTAAATACCATTGTCTTTATATATTTTGAAGGTACTTTTAAAACAATCTTAACATGCTTCATATATGCTCTACTTTTAAAATTAATATTCAATTCAGAATGGTTAAAGTCAATATTTTCTTCGATAATTTATATGATATTATTAATCATTCCAGATTTAATCACTTTGATATTTGTAACTAAAATATTTGGCATGAGTAAAGAATATTGTTATTCAGTACTTGCTGGAAGTATAATTGGCAATCTAATCGTCAGTGCACTTATGATTATATTAATATATATTTTGAGAAAACCAATTAGAAAACTAATTAACTATAAACTATCAGAAAATATGAAAATAATTTCTGTATCATTATTAACATTAATTACTGTTGCTGTCTTTTTCTATACTTTAATTAAGAATTTTAGAGAAAATAATAATATTATAATTTATATATTAGTAATAATTACACTTGTAATAACATTATTTTATCTATTTAAACAAAAAGCTGAAAATGAAAACATTCTTAAAAAATATGATAATTTACTTGATATTACAAAAAACTATGAAAAAGATATTGAAGAACAAAGAATAATAAATCATGAAAGCAAGAATGAATTACTAACCATAAGAAGTAAATTATCTGATAAAAATAATAAAGAATTATGTAAATATGTTGATAGTATAATAGGTGAGAAAAAAAGTAGTAAATCAGCTAGATTTTCTAAACTTAAATATCTACCATCAAATGGATTAAAAGGTTTTTTCTATTATAAACTTACTGAAGCTGAACAAAAAGGAATTAATGTATCAATAAATGTTTCTAAACAAATTGAAAATAGTTTTATAAATAACATAAATACTAAAGATTTTAAAGATTTATCTAGAATAATTGGAGTATATCTAGATAATGCTATTGAAGCATCATTACTATCTAAAGAAAAAAAGTTAGGTATTGAGATATATTTAATTAAGAATACAATTGAAATGATATTTACTAATACTTATAATTATCCTATTGAAAAAGATAAAGTAGGAAAAGAAAAGTATAGTACTAAAGGTAAAAATAGAGGACATGGATTATTATTGGTGGGTAGAATATTAAAAGAAAATGATATATTTATATCAGAAACAAAAATAACAGAAAAACTATATATTCAAACATTAAAAATAAAAGATAGAAAATAAAAAAAAGAATCAGCTCGCAGTATTTTATGATTCTTTTTTTAGAGTTACATTACTTAAGTAAGCTTTTAGGCATTTTAGGTTCATCAATATACCAAGCAACACATGCTTTAGTTCCAGCACCAGCAGCTAATGAACCAATCCAATTCAATAAACTTGCAAACATATTTTACCTCCTAACAAAATATTTATTCCATATCAACTATAATAAACATCATAGTTTTTATAGTTGTTGTATGGCAACTGAAACATCCTATATACTAAAGGATGGATCATTAAACTTGCATCAAATAGTCCAAAACATAAATAAGAACTAATGATATTATTTTTAAATATAATAATAAATATTAAATATATCAATCCTATTATTATAGTAATGATTTTGTATCTTTTTCTTTTGAATTTATTAACAAGAGGTCTTTTATAAGTATCCGCAGGAGCATATATAACAAGGGATATAAAAGAAATAATACTAATGACATATTTAATATATATATCAATATTGACATATTTACATAAAAGAGCAGTTCCTATAAATAAAACACCAGATATAATATAACAGTGCCAACTTTTTTTAGCATGCATACCAAAAGCAGTTGTTCTAACAATATTATAAGACAGCAATATAAATAGGACATCTTTAATAATTCCCAGAAGAAAAGCAATGCTAAATATAACTAAAGTCTTTGTGAAAGTAATATATAGAGCTTCAAGTCCATAACTAATTTCCTCAATTTTCTCTTCACTATAATCTGGGAATTTTATTCTAATACTATTTATAGATTTTTCCAAAAATTTTTCTCTCATATCCACCTACGATTAAAGTATAACACTATAATTCCTAAATAATATAAAATAATATTCTTAAGGTATTGAAAATGTCTAAACAACCAAAAGTTAACTAAATAGTAACCAAATCTTAAAAATAATCATCAAAATGAGAAAAAATGAGAAAAAAATATAACTTGTCATATACATAAAAAGGTAGTATAATAAAATAGAGGTGGAAGACAAAAATGGAAATATATCAATATATAATAATAATAGGAGTATTATTAATAATAGCTCTTGCAATAGTAAAAATGAATAAAAAGAATATTAAATTAGAATTTAATAAATTAGTGGAGTTTTTAGGAGGAAAAGAAAATATTTTAGATACAGAAGCAGAAATGTCTAGGTTTAAAGTAACATTAAAAGATATAACAAAAACTAATAAAGAAGGAATACTAAAACTTGGAGCAAAGGGAGTAGTAGAAATAGATGATCAATTAAAAATTATTATTGGATCAGATGCAAAAAAATTAAAAAAATATATTGATGAGTTAAAATAAAAAAGAACTAATGTAAATAAATACAAAAAGTTCTTTTTTTTGACAAAATTCGACAAAATTCGACAAAAATAAAATATATAATATCCATGAAGGTGGTAAAATGAATACATTAATAATAAAGGATATTATAATAAATATAATATTAGTAACATTTCCTATACTAATATATTTAGTATTAGTTTGCTATAAAGAAGGAATAGATAATAAAAAAGATAATTTGTTAACTATAGCATTATTAACATCATTATATTTAAGTTTAAAATATTTACCAAGTGAAAGTAATACTAAAGTATTATTGTTTTGCAATATACCAATTGTCATAGCTTATATAAAAAAGAAGCCAATATTAGGAATAATATTATCAATAATAAACATATTATATTTCTATTTTGTAATAAATATACCAATAGTAATAATAGCAGTAAAATATATATCATATTTAATATTATATTTATGTGCACATAAAAAAAGATTATCAAGTGGAAGTTTTGTTTTATCAATTGCTATAATACAAGGATTCTTCTTATCATTCGAATATTTTTTTAAAGAAACAACAGTGTCAGTAAAAGATTTTTTAATTTTATTAATAATAATATTTATTTACTATTTTGTAACTTTTTCAATTTTATATATATTCAAAACAATTGATAAAATAGAATCATTAAATAGCACAGTAAAATTATTAAGAAAAGATAAAAAAATAAAAGATGCATTATTCAAATTAACACATGAAATAAAAAATCCATTATCTGTATGCAAAGGATATTTAGATATGATAGATTTAAATAAAGAAGAAAAAGCCATAAAATATATATCAATAATGAAACAAGAAATAAATAGAAGTTTAAATATTATAAGTGATTTTGTAGAATATAACAAGATAAAAATAATTAAAGAACATATAGAATTAAATTATTTGTTAGATGATGTTTATGACTCATTTAAAATATTAATTAATAATCAAAAAATAAAATTAGAATATAAAAGTAGAGATGATGAAGATATTTATTTTATGGGAGATTATGAAAGAATAAAACAAGTAATAATTAATTTACTTAAAAATGCATTAGAAGCCACTAATGAAAATGGAAGAATTAGTATATATTCAAATATATATAAACAATATTTAGAAATAATTATTGAAGATAATGGTATAGGAATGAATGAAGAAACATTAATGAAAATAGAAGAAATGTTTTATACAACAAAACAAAATGGCACAGGATTAGGAGTAGCATTATCCAGTGAAATAATAAAATCACATAATGGTAAATTAATATATATATCAGAACCAAACAAAGGAACAAAAGTTACAATAAGATTACCATATCAATAAAAAAGATAGGAAATGTAGACTAATAATAACTTATTAGATTCATATTTTCCTATCTTTTAAAAAGAGAAAAAATTTGATATAATAAAAAAAAGGAAGGAAAATAATGGAAGATATATTTTTAAAAAGATTACCATATATAGATCTTCATGGATATGATAGAGATAGTGCAAAAGTAGCAGTAGAAGATTTTATAAATGAAAATATAATACTTAAAAATGAAAAAATATTAATAATACATGGCAAAGGAACCGGAATAGTAAAGAAAGCAGTTCACGAAGTGTTAGCAAAAAGAAAAGAAATAAAAAACTATTACACAGATAACCTAAATGATGGATGCACAATTGCATTCTTATCTGTTGACAAGTAAATATCTGTATGCTATAATAAATTACAATTTTAGGGAAGATATTGTATGCTAAATAATAGAAAAATAATTAAACAAATAAATGAAATAATAAACATCATAAAAGAACTCATAATGGTAACAATATTACTTATTATCTGTTTAATAATCTTTGCTATTGAAGCACTATAATTCACTAAAAAGGGAGGTTTTGAATATGGAAGATGAAAGAAAAATTAATTGGCTAAGTTTATTTATTAAGATAATAATTGTATTTGTTTTTATATTAATAATAATATGGTTAATATCAAAAATAATAAACAATAACAAATTATCAGAAACATTTAAAAATAATATTAATAACATGGAAGAAGTAGCCACTACATATTTTAAAAAAATAGATTTACCAACAGAAGAAGGTAAAAGTATTAAATTAACATTAGAAGAAATGATTGAAAAAGAAATAATTGTTTCAATGAATGAAGATTCAAAAAATACTTGTAATGTGAAAAAAAGTTATTCAAAAATAACAAGAAATAAAAAAGATTATACAATAGAAACAAAGTTAGAATGTGGTAAAGAAAAAGACACAATTACTAAAAAGTTTAGTTTCAAAGATTGTAAAAATTGCAATAACAATAATAAAACAAATGAACAAGAAATAAATAACAATGATGAAAATAATAATCAAAATATTTCAAATAATAATAAAGTAACCTACTATGAATATGTGAAAGAGACTACAACATATAGTAAATGGATGAAAGGAACAAAGACAGGAAGTAATATTGAAAATAAATATGAATACTATAAAATAGATACAAAAACATATTATACATTAGGAACTATAGAAGATAATATATCAAAAGCAGAATATACAATAAAATTAAATCAAGTTCCAAATAAAGAATATTATTTTACTACAATAGAAAATGTAAAATACCTATCAAATAATGAAGAACAATT
>CAMFBT010000040.1 GCA_945948625.1 uncultured Mycoplasmatota bacterium
CAAATGAAAAAGAGAAAAAAGTAAAAAAGAAAAATCCTATCAAAAAAGAAAATAATAAAAATGATTTTAAAGAAAAAAGAAAAGAGATGTATAAGCATAAAGAAAAACTACAGTCAAATGATATTTCTATAGATGAAGATATAATAGCATATAAAGATAATATGACAGTAGCAGAGCTAGCATCTAGTCTAAATGTACCAGCAGCATCCCTAATTAAAAAATTAATGAGTTTAGGAATGATGGTAAACATTAATGCTTCTATTGATTTTGATACAGCAGAAATATTAGTATCAGACTATAATAAAACACTAAAAAAAGAAAATACTTTGGATGAGACAAACTTTGAATATTTAGAAATAATAGATAAAGAAGAAGATTTAAAAGAAAGACCTCCAGTAGTAACAATAATGGGACATGTTGATCATGGTAAAACAACATTATTAGATACTATTAGAAAAACAAATGTAGCAGGTGGGGAAGCTGGAGGAATAACTCAAGCAATTGGTGCATATCAAATAGAATATAATGGTAAAAAAATAACTTTCATTGATACACCAGGACATGCTGCCTTTACTGAAATGAGAGCTAGAGGAGCATCAATTACCGATATTGTTATCATCATAGTAGCAGCAGATGATGGTGTAATGCCTCAAACAAAAGAAGCAATTGATCATGCTAAAGCAGCAGGAGTACCAATCATAGTAGCGGTAAACAAAATAGATAAACCAACTGCTAATGTTGAAAAAGTATTAACAGAAATGTCAGCAAGTGGCTTACAACCAGAATCATGGGGTGGAGACATAATGTTTGTTAACATTTCAGCAGTAACTGGCGAAGGAATAGATGACTTATTAGAAAGAATTATATTATTAAGTGAAATAAGTGAGTTAAAAGCCAATCCAAATCGTTATGCTTCTGGAACAGTAATAGAATCAAAGTTAGATAAAGCATCAGGAGTAGTTACAAATCTATTAATTCAAAATGGAACACTAAGATTAGGAGATCCAATTGTTGTTGGAACAATTTCAGGTAAAGTAAGAACATTAAAAAATGATAAAGGAGAAAACTTAGTAGAAGCAACTCCTTCAATGCCAGTATCTATAACTGGATTATCTGAAAGTCCATCAGCAGGAGATAAGTTTATGGCATTTGAAAGTGAAAAGAAAGCTAAGAAAATAGCAGAAGAAAGAAGAGAAATAGAGCAAGCAAGAAGAAATAAACCAAAAACACAAGTATCACTAGAAGACCTATTTAATAGAAGAGAAGCAGGAGAAAAAGAAATAAATATAATTTTAAAAGCAGATGTAAAAGGAAGCGAAGAAGCAGTAAAAAATTCTCTTCTAAAGTTAGATGTAGAAGGAATTAAAGTAAATGTAATAAGAAGTGGAATAGGAGCAATTTCTGAAAGTGATATCTTATTAGCAGAGGCTTCAAATGCTATCATAATTGGATTTAATATAAGACCAGAACATAAAATATCAGAAATAGCTAAAGATAAAGGTGTTGATATAAGACTATATGACATCATTTATAAAGTAGTAGAAGAAATGGAATCTGCATTAAAAGGAAAACTAGAACCAGAATATGAAGAAGTAGTATTAGGAGAAGCAGAAGTAAGAAAATTATTTAAATTTTCTAAAGTTGGAACAATCGCGGGCTCCTATGTAAGATCAGGAATAATCAAAAGAGGAGCACAAGCAAGAGTAATAAGAGATGGAATAGTAGTAAATGACAGCATAATAGCAACTCTAGCTAGAGAAAAAAATGAAGCAAAAGAAGTAAAACAAGGATTAGAATGTGGAATAACAATAGAAAACTTTAATGATATCAAAGAAAAAGATATAATTGAAGCATATGAATTAAGAGAAATAAGAAAGTAGGTAAAAAATGTTAGAATATACAAAATCAGAAAAAAAAGAGTGGAAAAAGACAACAGCAAGAAGAAATGAAATAAGTAAAACAGAAATAGAAATTATTATGAAAAATAAAATAAGAAATGAAGCAGAAAAAGAAAAATATAAAGCAAAAGGAACAGGAATATACATAGGAAGAGGAACAAATGACAGATTATCTGCTAAAGGATATAATTATGTTAGTATTGATCCATATGGAGCAAGTGATGGAATAAAACCTCGTACTGGTAATGAACAATCATATTATTATGGTTATTATGAAAGAGGAACAGAAAAATTATCATTATTAATAGATCATCCTGAAATAAGTAGATTAGCAAGTATTGAAGAAGTAGCATATAATGATGCCTTAAATGGAATAGAATTAGATAGTCTACCAGAAAATATAAAAAGCAGTAAAGAATATTTAGAAGGTTATAAAAAAGGCTTAGAAGAAATAGCAAACAAAAAATCAAGATAAAAGAAGGAAAAATATGAAACAAAATAAAACAATATATTCAGAACATATGAGGTTAGATAAAGTTGCAAAAAATATATCTAATTATCAAACATCAAACATATTAGCTGAAGCAAAAACTGTATTAAAAACAAAAGAAAATATAAAAAAATACGGAACAAGTCCTAAAAAAATGGAACAAGGTAAAAATGATAGATTAGCAGGTTTATCTTTAGAAGGAAATAAATATGATATAGAAGATATTAAAAATGAAGGAGAGTTAATATCATATGAATATGGATATAAAGATCAAGCAAATAGAATGTTGATGATTGGAATATTAAATAAAAAATATACATCTCAATCATTAATGATGATTGGATATAATGATGCTAGAGATGAACATATTATATTTAATGATTTACCAGAAACAATAAGGAATTGTCCCGAATATCTAGAAGGATATAGAAGAGGACTTGAAGAAGAACAAGCAAAAGAAAAACATAGATAGGAGTAAATAAAATGGCAAAAAAATATGAAAAGTTTGGTTCTATAGAAGTAGTAAACGATATGAGACTAGAAGAAAAATTAGAAAAATTACATGCTCAAAAAACCAAAAATAAAATACCATCCGAAGAATTAACACATAGAGAAGAATTAGAAATAAAAGGAAGAATATCATACTTTACTGAAGTATTCGAAGGAATTCCGTTAGATAAACAAGAAATAGAAGTAGAAAATGTTTCTAATCCTAAAGAAGCAAAGTTCTTTAAAATAGGAAGAAATATTGCTAAAAGACTTGTAGATACAAATATAGCTAATATGGATAACTATGGAGAATTTTGTACACCACATAATGAAAATAAGAAACATAGATAACAGAAAAGGAAGATGATTATGAGTATAAAATTAGATAGATTGGGACATATCTTTACTGAAGCAATATCAAAAATAATAAATGAAGAAGTAAAAGATGATGATATCAAATTTGTAACCATAACAGCAGTAGATATAACAAGTGATTTATCATATGCTAAAGTATACTTTACCAATTTAATAGATAAAGATAGAGATAAAGTAGAAAAAGCTTTAAATAGAGCAAGTTCTTTTATCAGAGGAAAACTATTTGATAAAGTAGAAATAAGAAAAATGCCAGAATTAACATTTATTTATGATGAATCAATAGAGTATGGGAATAAAATAGAAAAAATAATTGATGAAATAAATAAGGAGGAATAAGTATGAACAATATTATTGACAAGATATTAGAAGGCAATAATATTGTTTTACTTTGTCATAATAATCCAGATGGAGATGCCATAGGTAGTACTTTATCTATATATCATGCCTTAAAAAAATTAGGAAAAGAAGTAGAGGTTGTAATAGAAGAACCACCAAAGAAATTTAACTATATAAAAGGCTTTGATGAAATAAAAAAAGAAAGTACAAAGAAATATGATATAGCAATCATATTAGATACTGCTACTAAAGATAGAGTAAATGATCCAAGTAATATTATAGATAAAGTTGGTAAAATATATGTTATAGATCATCATATTAGTAATACTCACTATGGAGATGAAAATCTAGTAGAAGAGTATCCAGCTTGTAGTCAAGTAGTATATAATTTAATAAAAAAAATGAATATCGACATAGATGAAGATATAGCTACTGCTTTAATAACAGGATTATTAACAGATACTGGAGGATTTTCTCATCAAGATGTTCTACCAAGTACCTTTAAAATGGCAGAAGAATTAAGTAAAATAGTAAATATTTCTAATATCTATAAAAAAGCATTAAAAACTATAACTAAAAATCAGTTTGAAATAAAGAAAATAGCTTTAGATAATTTAGAATTCTATAATGATGGAAAGATAGCATTCTCATATATAACAGAAGAAGATATGAAAAAAACAAATGTAGATTCAAATGGATGTGGTATTCTAGTAAATATCCCTCTTGAAATAGAAAATATTGAAGTATCAATTCTTGCAAGAAAATATCCAAATGAAACAAGAATATCATTAAGAAGTGTACACATAAATGTAAATGAAATAACCTCTCTCTTTGGAGGCGGAGGACATATAAATGCTGCAGGATTAATTAGTACTATGCCTTATGAAGAATTAAAAGAAAAAATATTAAAAGAAGTAGGTAAGAAAGTAAATGAATGGAATACTAGTAGTAAATAAACCAAAAGGTTATACAAGTAGAGATATTGTAAATATCATATCAAAAAAGTTTAATACCAAAAAAGTAGGGCATACAGGAACACTAGATCCATTAGCAGAAGGAGTATTAGTAGTTCCTATAGGAAGAGCATTAAAAATAGCAGAATTATTAACATCTACTACTAAAGAGTATGAAGCAGAAGTAATATTAGGATATGAAACAGATATGCTAGATATAACAGGAAAAGAAACAAAAAGAAATATACCAAATGCCACAAAAGAAGAAATAGAAAAAGTACTAAAGACTTTTATAGGTAAAAGTATGCAAGAAGTACCTATGTATTCAGCAGTAAAAATAAAAGGAAAAAAACTATATGAGTATGCAAGAGAAGGTATTAAAGTAATTCCACCAAAAAAAGAGATAGAAATCTATAATATCGAGTTAGTGGGAGAACCACAATATCTAGAAAATATAATCGAATTTAAGATAAAATGTAGTGTAAGTAAAGGAACATATATAAGAAGCCTAATTAGAGATATAGGATATAAATTAGAAACCTTTGGAACAATGAAGAGTTTAAAAAGAACTAGGCAAGGTATTTTTAAATTAGAAGAGTCATATAGTCTTGAAGACATAGAAAAAGATAATTATAAAATATTAAAAATAAGAGAAGCACTTCCTGATATTAAGATAACAATAATAGATGATACCACATTAAAAAAAGTTCAAAATGGTATGATTCTTCCAAGCTTTTTTGATGAAGAATTATCCTTATTAGTGGATTCACAAGACCATGAGGTAGCAATATATAAAAAAGAAGATAATATGGCAAAACCATATAAAATGATAGAGGTAAATAATGAATAAAATAAGAGTAATGAGTGAACTACTATCAAATAAAATAGCAGCAGGAGAAGTAGTAGAAAAAGTAGTATCAATAGTAAAAGAATTAGTGGAAAACTCAGTAGATGCAAAAAGTACTAGTATAAAAGTAAACTTAAAAGAAGCAGGATTAAGAGAAATATCAGTAATAGATAATGGAATAGGTATGAGTAGTGAAGATGCCACGCTTGCTTTTCAAAGACATGCAACAAGTAAGTTATATACAGATGATGATTTATTTAACATAAATTCATTAGGTTTTAGAGGAGAAGCATTACCTTCAATCGCCGCAGTATCTGAAGTAGTATTAAAGACATGTGAAGATGAAGTAGGAACTCTAGTTCATATAAAAGGAGGAAAAATATTAAAAGTAGCCCCTTCTGAATCTAGAATAGGTACAGAGATAACAGTAACCAATATGTTCTATAACACTCCAGCAAGATTAAAACACTTAAGAAGTCCATATGCAGAACTAGCAAATGTTGTAGAATACATAAACAAAATGGCATTATCATATCCAAATATTAAATTTAAATTAACAAATGATGAAAACGAAATATTAAATACTGATGGAAGTGGCAATTTACTTAAAGTAATAAAATCAATATATGGATTAGAAGTAGCAAAAAGAATGCTTGAAATAAAAGCATCAAATGATGACTATGTAATAGAAGGTTATATATCACTTCCTGAAGTAACAAGGGCAAACAAAAATCATATGAGTATCCTAGTAAATGGAAGAGTCATAAAAAATCAATTTCTAAATAAAATAATAAATGATTCATATTCATCATTTAAAGAAGATACTCGTTATCCAATAGTAGTAATTAAAATAAATACCGATCCATCATTAATAGATGTTAATATTCATCCATCAAAGCAAGATATCAAGTTTAGTAATTTTGAAGATTTAAAAGAATTAATAGAAAATACAATAATTAATACTTTAAAGACAAAAATATTAATACCAAAGATAGAAACTAAAGAACAAAAGAGTGAAGTAACATATCAAAACTTAAGTTTAAATTTAGATAGAAATAATATAATAAAAAATAATAATGAAAATATAGAATATGACAAAGATAAAGAAAAATTAAATAACTTAGTAAACTATATTTCAGAACCAAATAATGAATTAGATAATGAAGAAATAAAAGAAGAATATATAGAAGAAATAATAAATGAAAAATTACCAGAACTATATCCAATAGGTTTAGCACTAGGTACTTATATTGTATGTGAGAATGAAAAAGGAATTTATTTAATAGACCAACATGCTGCTGAAGAAAGAGTTAATTATGAAAGAAATTCTTATTTACTATCACATCCTAGTAATAATGTAATATCTCCTTTAGTTCCCATAGTAATAACAATTCCAAATAATGAATATATCAAAATAAAAGAAAATATTGACATATTAAAAGAATTAAATTTTACAATTGAAGAGTTTGGAATAAATTCATATCGTGTAATATCTCATCCTACATGGGTACCAAAAGGTCATGAAGAAGAAATAGTAAAAAGAATATTTGAAGAGATATTAAATAAAGGAAAAGATTTTACACTAGCTAAGTTTAGGGATAATCTAGCAAAATTAATAAGTTGTAAAATGAGTGTCAAAGCAAATACAAGAATAACTAGAGAAGCCCAGGAAGAAATAATAAACAAATTAAGAAAATGTAATAATCCATATAATTGTCCTCATGGAAGACCAACCATAATTCACTTTACAATTTATGAATTAGAAAAAATGTTTAAAAGAAGTATCTAGTTACAGTTCACACTAAAGTTGTTCACTGCTATAGAAAGCCAAAGTCTTTCTATAGTAATTTAGAGCCTATAGTCTCTAAATTAAAAATTAAT
>CAMFBT010000041.1 GCA_945948625.1 uncultured Mycoplasmatota bacterium
AGAATTTTTATCAGTATTATCATAAAAAGAATTTTTATCAGTATTATCATAAAAATTATTTAAATCATCCTGATCTTCAATAAAAACATAAATATTAGCATATTTTTCCTTAATACTTTTTTTATTCTTAGAATAAATAAGCAAATTTCTAAAATAATTATTAACAATGTCATCTCCATATTTTTCTACTAAATCCATATAAGTATTATCATTAATAATCATATTTTCTAAATCATAAGAAATATAAATAGCAAAATATTTATTTATTAAGTTATCTCTTTCATTATCATTAGCTTCATTATATAAAGTATTAAATAAATTAAAAATAATATCTTTATCATATAATTTTATTAAATTTAAATAATCTCTAACTTCAAAATTATTATATTTTTTAATTTCTTCAATAATTTCTTTTTCAACATTAGTCATGATAACCTCCTCTTTTAAGTATTATCCCCCACAATTGAATAAATATTTTAGCACATAATAAAAAAAAAGTCAAACAAAATATTTAGTTATACATTTGTCTGTACTTTTTTGTTAATTCATCTAAATCTTTAATCAAATTATCAGCATTTTCCCAATTTTTAAGTTTAACACCAGAAGCATATTTATGACCACCACCACCATATTTAGTAGCAATATCATTGACATATGGTCCAACAGATCTAATATTTGCCCTAATTAAATTACTTTTAATATCTTCAGATAAGAAAACCCAAACAGTAATTTCATTAACGAACTTTAAATCATTAATCATATTGCCAGCAGCAGCACTATCTACTCCATACTCTTTCATTAACTTATCTGTAAGTTTGATATATGCAACACCATTTTCTGTTAAGATAAGATTTTGATAAATATACCCTTCAAATTTAACTTCTGAAATTGGTCTTTGATATAAATATTTATATAATGAAGTAAAATCTATATTAGTTTCTTTTAGTAATCTATCAACTAATTCAAATGTTTTTTGAGAAGTATAATCATGCAAAAATCTATCAGTATCACCAACTATTCCTAAATATAATTTTTCTCCAATATCCTTAGTTAGAGTAATTTTATTTGCAAAAGCAAATTCAAGTATAAGTTGACTAGTACTACAAGAATTATCATCTATAACTTCAATATTAGCATATTTATCTATAATAGGATGATGATCAATTTTAATAACATATTCAAAATTACTAATATTAACTCCATCAATTCTTTTAATATCAGGAGTATCTAATACAATACATAAAGCACTACTAGTATCAATATCATCAATTTTATCACAATTACCAAAAAATTTAAACCTACTAGCGGGATTACCTACAGCATAAACCTTCTTATCAGGAAACAATTCTAAAATAATATTTTTTAAAGCAAACTGTGAACCTAATGCATCAGGATCAGCACCAATATGTCTAGCAATAACAATTAAATTATATTTTTTAATTTGTTTAAATATTTGTTTATATATATTCATAAATCCTCTAATCTATTAATTTATAAGTATCTCTAGCAATCATAACTTCTTCATCAGTAGGAACAATATAACAAGGAATTTTAGAACCTTCTTTAGTAATAAGTTTAAATTCACCTCTTACATTATTTGCCTCTTCATCTAATTCAACACCAAGAGAAGAAAGACCTTCTATAATTTGCTTTCTTGTCATAATAGAATTTTCTCCAATACCACCCGCAAAACATATAGCATCAACTTTTTTTAAAGGACAACATAGTTTAGCAATATATCCAACTATTCTGTTAACAAATAACTTTTGAGCAAGAATACATCTTTCATTTCCTTCTTTAATTCCATCTTCAATATCTCTTGAGTCACTACTAACACCAGATACTCCAAGAAGACCACTTTTCTTATTTAGAGTATTCAATACTTCTTCCATACTCATGCCAGATTCTTTCATAACATAAGGAACAACAAAAGGATCAATATCACCACTTCTAGTACCCATAACAAGACCTGAATTAGTCGAAAAACTCAAACTAGTATCAAAACATTTTCCATCTTTAATACTATAAATAGTACTACCATTTCCTAAATGACAAGTTATTAAATTAACATTTTCTTTTCCAAGAAACTTTTGCATATACTCAGTAATATATTGATGACTAATACCATGAAATGCATATCTTCTAACACCATATTTTTCATACCATTCATAAGGTACAGCATATAAATAATTCTCTTCAGGCATAGATTGAGGAAAACCAGTATCAAAAACTGCTACAGCAGTAGCCTCAGGAATATATTCTTGAAAAGCTTCAATTCCCATTAGATTAGCGGGATTATGAAGTGGTGCAAGATGAAATAATTCACGAATAGTATCAGTTACATTCTTATCAATAACAATACTATCAGCATATTTATCTCCACCATGTACAACTCTATGTCCTACACCCTTAATTTCACTTAAGTCTTTAACAATGTTGTAATTAACTAACTCTTCAGTTAAAATTCTAACAGCGTCTTCATGACTTTTTAATTCTACCTCTTTCTTTATCTTTTCACCATTTAATTTAATAGTATAAAAACTACCATCAATTCCAATTCTTTCAAATACCCCGCTGATAAGAACTTTTTCACTTGGCATATCAAAACCTGTAAACTTTAAAGAAGAACTACCAGCATTAATTGATAATATAATCATAAAACACCTCTTTCCTTTTAGTATTATATCAGATTTTTATCTATTTAGGAAGAAAAAATTAATATAAATTATAATTTAATATAAAAAATAAAAGAATCCATATAATATGGATTCATATATTATTCAATATCATTAATAAGTACAGGTAAAATCTGTTTTTTTCTAGATACAATACCTTTCAGAAATTCTCCCTGTTTAATATTTTTAATACCAAAAGCAGATTCTAAAGTTTCTTTAGCTCTATCACTAAATAAAACATAAGTACCATTTTCTAAAACATTAGTAACAAATAAACAAACAAATAAGTAATTATTACTTTCACTAACAGTATTAAGAAGTTTAATATACTCTTCTTTTTCATTAAGTACTTCATCAATGTCAGTAGTAATAATCTGTCCAAGACCAACTTTAGAATTATCAATAGTATAATTTTTATAATCTTTATATAATATTTGCTCTTTAGTCATACCTTCCAAAGAAGAACCAGCTTTTATCATTTTATTACCATACACTTTATAATCAACTTTAGCAATTTTACTAAGTTCTATTACTGCTTCTTTATCAATATTAGTAGTAGTAGGACTAGTAAGAATTAAAGTATCAGAAAGTATTCCAGATAACATAAGACCTGCCATTGCCTTAGGTATAGTCACTCTATTTTCTTTGTATAATTTGTAAATAATAGTATTAGTACTACCAACAGGCATATTCCTAAAACTAATAGGCATATTAGTACCGATAGTACCAATATTATGGTGATCTATAATTTCAAGAATATTAGCATCTTCAAGACCAATAGCACTTTGTTCATAAGAATTATGATCAACCAAAATAACATTCTTTTTACCTCTAAATCCAACATCAGAAAATCTAATAATACCATTACATCTACCATTTTTATTTAGTACAGGATAATAACTATATCTAGTTTTATTAGCAAGTTTAATAAAATCATTTACATCATCATTTTCATTAACACATAAAATTTTTTCATTATTAAGAATAGAAGTAACATTATTACAAAGACTAAATATTTTAGTAGTTTCTAAAGTATTGTAACTAGTAGAAATAATATTAACCTTATTTTTTTTAGCAATTTTCAAATGTTCCTCTTTAATTTGACCATTACCTATAATAACAATAAGTTTAACTCCAGAATTAACAGCATATTCTATTATACTGTGTCTATTACCTACAATTAAAATATTATTTTTTGTTAAATTAACTTCTTCCATGAAAGTAGTACTTTTATAAGATGCAACAAGTAATTCACCAACAATATCATCATCAAATCTAAGAATTTCTCTTCCTTTAATAACCTCACAAATATTATCATAAGTAGCATCAACATAACTATAGTTAAAAGCAAACTGATCTTTAGCAATATCTTTCATACTAAGAATGCCAAGCATATTTTTATTTTTATCTATTACAGGTATTTTACTAATACCAACTTTATTCATTCTAAAATAAGCTTCATAGATAGAATCTTTCTCTCCTATAGTATAATTCTTTGTATATTTTAAATCTTTAATTTTAATATTAACATCATTTAAAAATATAGGTTCTGGAACATTAAAATAATTAAGAACATATTTAGATTCTAAATTAATAGAACTAAGTACTGCAGGAACAGTATTCATACCAAGTTTATTTTTCAAATATGATAAAGTAATAGCAGCAGTAACACTATCCGTATCAGGATTTCTATGACCAAAAATATATACCTTTTCCATAATTCTCCTCCATTAATATATTTCCTTATCTTTTTCTTTATATTCATTAAATAGTTCTAAACAATCATTATGATCAAGTTCTATTAATTTTAATGTATTCTCGTCTTTATTATTAAGATAATTATAAATAAAATCATCTCTAAATCCAATATTTTCAGCATCTTTTAAATTAGTACCATAATAAACCTTTTTAATATTAGCCCATACAATAGCAGATAAACACATAGGGCAAGGATATCCAGTAGCATATAATATACATCCAGATAAATCATGTGTTCCAAGTTTTTCTCCTGCTTTTCTAATAGCCATAATTTCAGCATGAGCAGTAGGATCATGTTTTTCTAATACCAAATTAGATGCAACACTAATAATATTGCCTTCCATATCAGTAATAACGGCCCCAAAAGGACCTCCTTTATTTTCATTCATTGTTTTTCTAGCTTCTTCAATAGCTATTTTCATAATATCTTTCATTATTTTTCATCCTTTCTATTAACATAAGTAGTATGTAAATATTTTATTGCTACATCACTTCCTACTTCTCCAAGAAAATTATCATAAATATCTTTAATATCAGGATTAAGTGAAGCACATCTTATTTTCATCTTTTTATCACTTTTATATAAAGCATTCATTCTTTTATTTTTAATATGATTAGTAATAGGATATATTCTAGGTTGACCACCACCAGATATACATCCACCTTCACAGGCCATTACTTCAATAAAGTCATAATATACTTCCCCATTTTTAATCTTTTCAATAATTTTTCTAACATCTCCTGTTCCATTAATTGAAGCAACTTTAATAATATTACCATTAATTGTAATACTTGCCTCTTTAACATTAGATAGACCTCTTACTTCTTTGAAATTAAGTAATCTTCCTTTAGGATATCTTTTATTTAATATGTGATATACTTCTCTCAAAGTAGATTCCATAACTCCACCAGAAGTACCAAAGATAATACCCCCTCCACTTCCTTTTCCAAGAAGACTATTATAATTACTATTCTTAAGTTTTGCAAGATTAATTTTTTCTTCTTTTAAGTATTTAGCAAGTTCTCTAGTGGTAATAGCTAAATCAATCTCATCAAATTTAAGTATTTCCATCTTTTTACTAGTACAAGGAACGATAGCAATACTAATAATATCTTCCCTTTTAATATTATTAACTTTACAAAAATAATTATTAATCATTGCTCCTTGCATTGATATTGGACTCCTACAAGTAGATAAATTATCTAAATATTCAGGATAAAACATTTCACAAAACTTAACCCATGATGGACAACAACTAGTAAACATTGGTAATTTTTTATTATCTAAAAGTCTATTTACTAGCTCATTAGCTTCTTCCATAACAGTAAGATCTGCTCCAAAAGTAGTATCAAATACATAGTCAGCACCTATCTTTCTAAGAGCAGACACTAACTTACCTTGAACATTAACTCCAGGTTTTAATCCAAATTCTTCACCAATAGAAACTCTAACAGCGGGAGCAGTTTGCATAACAATAATTTTATTACTATGCAAATATTCTCTTAATTTAGAAGTTTCATCTCTTTCAGATAAACACTTATTAGGGCACATAATAGTACAACTACCACAGTTAATACAGGGATAATCTAAATTACTATATCCATATACCCCAATATTATACTCACAAATATTCTTACAAATACCACACTCATCACATCTACTTTTATCAAACACAATAGAAGGATTATCATTAGATATATTTACTCTTTTATCACTAATATCACTCATACTACCAACATCCTTATATACATCATTATATCATTAAAATACCAATTTTTAAATACCAAAATAAAATCTATCAACAATATCTGTTGATAGATAAATATTTAATTTTTTTAATTAATCTTAATTTCAGCTAATTCAATTACTTTTCTTTAATTAGTTTTTTTATACTATCTTCATTCAATTTATTAATTTATTATCTTCATTAACTTGTTTTTGTAATAATTCTAAATCTTTAATATTCTCATTGTCTTTTAATACTTTCATTTGTCTTCTAGCAGAATTATTAAGTCTTACCAATCTTTCAATTTGTGGTACTTTTGATTCTATTAATTCGGAATTTGTATTTTGTAAATTATTTAATATTACTAAATGAAGCAAATCAGTGTAATCTCTTATATTTCCATTTTTAGCAAGTTCTGGATTAGCATCTCTCCACTCTTTTGCTGTCATACCAAATAGTGCAACATTTAACACATCAGCTTCTTCTGCATAAACAAATTTCTTTTGTTCTTCTGTAAGTGTTGGAACTATATAAGTTTTAACTGCATCAGTGTGAACTACATAATTTAATTTTGAAAGAAGTCTATTTGCTTGCCATTCTATTTTTTCTTGATATGCTTCGTTAGTTTTTAATCTTTCAAATTCTGTTATTAAATATAGTTTAAACTCTGGACTTAACCAACTTGCAAATTCAAATGCAATATCTGGATGAGCGTATGTTCCAATACTATATCTTCCACCTTTTGAAATAATACCTATTGCATTAGTTCTTTTTATCCATTGTGTTGGTGACATTGCAAATGAGTTTCTACCATACTCAGTTTTAATTTGGTCGAATTCGACCAAATTAAAATCTTGATTATGAATTTCTTCCCATAGACCAATATAATCAATAGTATTTATTCTTCTTAACCAGTTTTAACTGTAAAAGATGGATCACTTGAATTTTGATACTTTGCTAAATCAGTTAATGAAATATAATTAACATTTCCAACCCTTAATATTCCAA
>CAMFBT010000042.1 GCA_945948625.1 uncultured Mycoplasmatota bacterium
AATTTTTCACCAAGTGACAATATTTTAGCACAAATAACACATTTTTGCAAGAAAAAAAGAATAACACATAAATGCTATTCTTAAATTATTCTTCAGTCTTTTTTGAAGTTTTTGCTTTTTTAGGAGCTTTTTCTTCAGTTACTTTAGTTTCTACTTTTTTAGAAGTATCTACTCCTTTATAAAATCCACATTTTGGACATGCTCTATGAGGTCTAATTTTAGCACCACAATTAGTACATTCAACTAATCCATTAGCGGTAATTTTATAATGAGTTCTCCTCATATTTCTTCTAGTTTTACTTACTTTTCTAAATGGAACTGCCATCTTCTTCACTCCTTCCCTATAATAGATCTTTCAAACTACTTAGCGGATTATTTATACTATTAACATCATCTTCACTAATTAGTCTCCATCCATCACCCTTAAGTGTTAAATCTTTATTTTTTTCATTAACAGCTCTAAGAGGAATCTCCACAAGAATATTTTGCCATAAATCTAAAGTAATATCAATAGTTTTTTGATAATTTATTCTTGTTTCATCTATTTTTTCTTCAATATCACTAGTAAAATCATATTCATAGTCCTCTAAAGTTATATCATCAGGAAGTACCATAGTACCACTTAATACACCAGACAATACATATGTATCATCAATAAGTCTATCAATATAACCATTAAAATGAACATTATTTAATCTTCTAATAGTACTAGTTTTTAATAATTCTTCACTAATATTAACATCATTATCAATAATAATTTTCTTTCCATTAGTAATAAGATTAAATAAATCTATTATCATAAAATTTCACCTGCCTAATAATTATATAATATTTTTAACAAAATATCAACTATTTTATCATTTTTTAAAGAAAATAATTTTATATTAGCTTATCATCTTTTAATAATTTTCCTCTTTTTATTATATAAAACAGATTCCTTATCTAGTAATCCCATTTTATATTTTAAAGATAAAATTCTCTTTACTGATTCATTAATTCTCTCTATACTTATTTTACCATCATTAACAGCATTATATATAGTATCAATAGAAGACTTAATATTCTTTGGCATTAACATAATATCATTACCTGAAGCAATACATCTATAATAAATATCATATTCATTATAATAGTTAGTAAGTCCTTTCATTTTTAAAGAATCTGTTATTACTATTCCATTAAATCCCATTTCTTTTCTTAAAATATCAGTAATTATTCTACTTGACAATGTAGAAGGATAACTATCTATTTTAGGTAACATTATATGACCAACCATAATAGAAGGTATTCCATAGTTTATTAAATCACTAAAAGGTATTAATTCTAATTCATATAGTTCTTCCTTTGTCTTGTACAAAGTAGGCATATTAATATGAGAATCAACTGAAGTACTCCCATGTCCTGGAAAATGTTTACCAGTAGGAATAATACCTTCTTCCATTAAACCCTTAGCAAAATAAAGGGCTTTATAACTTACTTCATTAGAAGTACTACCATATGCTCTATCACCTATTACTGTATTCAAAGGATTACTAAAGATATCTAATACAGGAGCCATATCCATATTTATTCCAAGATAATATAATTCATATCCAACTCTTCTTCCTAATAAATATGCTTCTTCTTTATCCATAACATTCCTCGCAGGTATTATACTATCAAATCCAATATTATCCTTTAACCGCTGTACTCTGCCTCCTTCCTGATCTACTCCAATAAACATTTTAATTTCACTAACACTTTGAATATCATTAATTAATTTATAAGTATTATCTAAATTACTAATATTACTTGTAAATAATATAAAGCCACCAGGATTAAATGTTGACAATATTTCCTCAAACTCTGCAGTCATCTCTGTAGTTTTTATATTTGGTTTTCGATAATCTATATAAATCATTTGTCCTATTTTTTCTTTTAAACTCATATTACTTAACATATGTAAAATAAAATCATTCATAATTAATCCTCACTTTCATAAAGAAAAATGATAGTATTATACATCACTATCATTATTATTTTCTTTCTTTACAAGTACTTCTCTAGGTTTAGATCCATTTTGAGGACCAATAATACCTCTTTCCTCAAGTAAATCTACTATTCTAGCAGCTCTATTATACCCAATACGATATTTTCTTTGAATTAAAGATGCAGATATTTTACCAAATTCCATAGCAAAATCCACAATATCATTATATAAAGGATCATCATATTCCTCTTTAGACTCATAACCATCATCATATTTAGTATTATCACCATTCTCACTACCACTTTTATCTTCAGTAAGAGAGTGATCATAATTAGCTTTCTGCTGTGATATAGTATAATCTACTATTTTTTGAAGTTCTTCATCACTTACAAATGCACCTTGTATTCTAATGGGAACATTTTCTCCCATTGGTTTAAATAACATATCACCTTTACCAAGTAACTTTTCAGCACCAGTCTGATCCAAAATTGTTCTAGAATCTATTGATGAAGAAACTGCAAAAGAAATTCTAGAAGGTATATTAGCTTTAACAACACCAGTTATAACATCTGTTGAAGGCCTTTGAGTAGCAACAATTAAATGTATACCCGCTGCTCTTGCCATTTGAGTAATTCTCATAATAGAATCTTCTACATCTTTAGCAGCAACAAGCATTAAATCAGCAAGTTCATCAATAATAAATACAATATAAGGCATTTTTACATAATCAGTATTAGTTTCACACATTTTATTATATGATGATATATTCTTACACTTAGTATCTTCAAATACTTGATATCTTCTTTCCATTTCAATAACAATATTTTTTAAAGCAATTGAAGCCTTCTTAGGATCAGTAACAACAGGAGTCA
Organism: uncultured Mycoplasmatota bacterium; assembly: GCA_945948625.1. Taxonomy (GTDB): domain Bacteria; phylum Bacillota_I; class Bacilli_A; order RF39; family UBA660; genus CAG-302. The sequence goes on from CAMFBT010000042.1 coordinate 2,842, forward strand.
TCAAATGAGGAACACCATTATACATAGAAAGTTCTACTTTTTTAGGATCAACCATAACAAGTTTAACTTCATCAGGTCTTGCTCTCATAAGTATAGAAGCAATAACACAATTAATACATACAGATTTACCACTACCAGTAGCACCTGCTATAAGTAAATGTGGTGTAGAATTAATTTCAGCCCACTTAACAGCACCCATAATATCTTTACCAAGTCCAACTGCAAGTATACTCTTATCACTAGGAGGAGGCAATTTAGATAAAACTTCTCTAAATGAAACAGCAGAATTAACTTTATTAGGAAGTTCAATACCTATAGTACTCTTACCAGGAATAGGAGCTTGTATTCTAACATCTTTCGCAGCCAAATTAAGTGCTATCTCCTTTTGAATAGATAATAACTTATTAACTTTAGTTCCTGCTTTAAGTTCAAGTTCATACTGAGTAACTGATGGTCCAATATGACACTCTTTAATTTTACCTGGAATATCAAAATCCATAAGAACTTTCTCCAAAGTAATAATATTTTGTTTAACTGCTTCAACATTCTCTTTATCATTACCAGCTTTCGCTACTTTAAGTAAGCTAAGAGGAGGTAATTTATAATTAAGATTAATTTCAGGTTTAGCAGGAGTATTCTCAGTCTGATGCTCACTACTTTCAATAGTTTTAATAGGAATATCAGCTTCAATAGTATCTTCTTTATCACTAATTTTATCTATTTCTTTAGTAGAAGAAACAATAATTCTCTTATCCTCGTTATCATCTTCTCTATGCTCTTTTTCTTTATGTCCATGTTTAATTTTTGGAACTTTAATCTTTTTAATCAAATCAATAATACTAGTATTAAATAATAATATTACACCAATAACAATCAAAGTAATAATAACAATTTTAGTACCATCTCTAAACAAACTATAAAAAACATAAGTAAATATAGCTCCAATCATACCTCCACCACTATTAGAAATATAATAACCTAAATTATTAGTAAGTGCTTTATTAGAAGAAGCATCAAAAGCTTTAAGTAAGCTATCAAATGTTTCAGTAATAATCTTAGTACCCTCTTGACTATTTAAAGTAATGTATTTAACATGAAGAAGTACTAAAAAAGAAATAACCAAAATATAAAAACCAATCCATCTAAGACTACAAAAATTAGGCATCTTTCTCTTTAAAATTAAATATCCCCCCAATATTAATAATCCCAATAATAAAAACACATAAATATTACCTACTAAAAATATAGCAAATGATCTAATAAAGTTCCCTGCTGGACCATATGCACCAATTCCTATAATAGAGGCAAGTATTAGTATAATACCTATAACTTCATTACTATATTCAAACTTTTTCTTTTCATCATCTTTTTTCTTTTTCTTCTTTGCCATCTATATCAATCCTCTACTCGTTTTAATTATAACATTTATAAACATAAAAGTAAATGCTTTAAAATAATTTTATTTCTTATATTTTATCAAAAAAGAAAACTATTTTTCATAGTCCTCTTTAGTCTTCATCACAATTTCTTTTAAATACTTACTAGTATAAGTACACCCACTAATAGTATCCAAACTATCCAAATCATTTTGCTTATCAATAATTTTATTTAAATAGTCATTACTATATATCATATTAGTATAAGTTTCATGACTACTAAGAACATAAATATTAGAAATATTACCACCTGTAAATATAATTTTAAGTTTAATACTACCATTCCCAGCATATCCTTGACCCTTAACTTCATAAGTAGTAGTATTACCATTTTTCACTTTAGATAATATCTGATAAGTATCATCTAAAGGTTTAGTAATAATATTTTTATCAATAACAAAAGAAGAAATAATACCTAAAATAATAACTCCTATTAAAATAATATTTCTAATATTTTTTCTATCAAATAATTTAACACTAAGTATATTAATAAATATCGTAACAACATTAACAATAAGAATAGAAATAAGAACCCCTTCAGGAAGTGGAGTTAAGTATCTAATACCCATAGTAATAATACCCATTAAAATACCACTTATAATTTGACCTCTCTTAGATATTGGAGATGTAACAGGATCAGTAGCCATAAATACCGCTCCAAAAAGAAGTCCTCCACTCAAAATATTAAATAAAACAAACCATATTCCAATACCTTTAGTTAAACATATAATCAAACTAATAACAAATACCGAACCAACATAGCTTACCGGAATTCTCCACTTTATTATTTTTTTCCATACCAAATAAATAAAAGCTAAAATACATAAAATACTACAAGTCTCTCCACTAGCACCAGGAATATTACCCAAAAAGAAATTAAGTAAACTACCATATGGACTAACCAAATTATCATAAGTAATAAGATAACCAGAAGCAGTCATATTAGTAAGAGGAGTAGCACTACTTATAGTATCAACTTCATAAGGATTAAGATATCCATTAGTCAATGACGAAAAAATAACAGTAATAAATAAACTACCCACTAAAGCTGGATTTAATTTATTTTTACCCAAACCACCCATTAATACTTTTGATAAACTAGCAATAATACTTCCAATAATTATTAAATATATAGGAGTATTAATAGAAATAATTAAAGATAAAAATACCCCTGGAATAATAGCAAAACTATCATTAAATAAACTATAAAAACTTTTCTTATCCTTCTTAATTAAATAATATAAATATTCAGTTAAAAGACAGCATAATGAAGAAATAATAGCCATTAAAAGAGGTTTAAACACTAAATATAAATTACCATATCCCTTTATAACAGGATAAATACCATTTTTATAAGTAGAAAATATAATAAAAGGAACTAATAAAAGTAAAACAGTAAACATCATATTAGAAGTACTATTATTACTCTTAAAAAAGTTACCATTTCTTACTTTAAACTCTTTCATCTATGATTCACCTTCTCCTTAGCAATATTAACAAATTCCCTTACCTCTATTTTAGAAGGACAAATATAAGAACATAAACCACATCCAATACATTTATTACACTCTAATTTTTTCAAATTATCAACATTATCAATATTATTCATAATAAGAACAGGCATAATATTAGAAGGACATACATAAGTACATTTACCACACTTAATACAAGGTAAATTCTTCTCAAAATTATCAGAAATAACTAAAAGAGAAGTAACATCTTTAGTAATAACAACATCATCCGTAGGAACACTTTTACCCATCATTGGACCACCTACTATAAATAGAGGATTTTTAATATCTCTATATCCATCTAAATTATTTATAATTTCACTAGCAAGAGCACCAATTTTAACTTTAACATTCCTTTTCTTTTTTACACCAGGACCAGTAATAGTAATAACTCTCTCTGTAAGTGGTCTATTATACTTAAACATCTCATATATAGCATATATAGTACTAACATTATTAACAATAATACCCTTTTCACTAGGATATCTATCATATTCAATACCTAAAGTATTTCTAACAACCAATCTCTCCCATCCATTAGGAAAAGCATTATCCACAAATACTAAACTAATATTAGGATAAGTCTTAATATATTTATTAAACATCTTAATAGACTTAAAATCATTACTCATAACAGCAATAATAGCTCTAGGTATTTTCATAATCTCTAAAATATTATCAATAGCCTCAAGTATACATTCAGCATAATTATACATAACAGCTTTATCACAAGAAACAAAAGGTTCACATTCAACACCATTTACAATTAAACATTTAATATTATCAATACCATATTTCAAAAAAGTAGGATAATCCGCTCCCCCTAAACCAGATATACCATTCTCTCTTAAATCATTAATAAAAGATTCTTTAGAATATTTAGATATATCCTTTTTCTTTAATTTACTTTTTTCATATTTTTCTTTAAAATCATTTTGAATAACAACACATTTAATCTTTTTACCACTACTAATAATTTTATTACTACCACATACTACATAACCAGACACTGAACTATGTACTGGAAAATCATCGTTAGTAACAGCTACTACACCACCTTTATATACATATTCCCCTTCTTTAACTAAATACTTATAAGTATTACCATTCTTATTTTCTAAAGGAATATATACAAATTCAGGTTTAGTATACATCTCAATATCATAATTAATCTTATCATAACTACTTATCTTTAGTGGTTTATTCATATCCATATCTCCTCTATGATAATAATAACATAAAACAAGAAAAAAATAAATAATATTTTATTACTTAATTTAATATGTTAATTGAAAAAA
>CAMFBT010000043.1 GCA_945948625.1 uncultured Mycoplasmatota bacterium
GACTCCAAGTAATTAGCCATATCAATTTGATATGCTGTAGGAGTATGAGTATACTCTACTCCCCAGTGCATAGCCACAATTAAAAGATCTACTTTATCTCTTACTCTTTCTACATCTTCTTTAACTATTCTTTTATATTCTTGATATTCACTATCATAACTAGGATTACTACCATTACATGGCCATACATTAACAAAATAATCTTTACCACTAGGTACTTTAATTCCATTAGTACCATATGTATAATTAAGCATCGTATAAGTAATATTATTTACTTCTCTAATATTAATCTTATTTCTATCTTCACTACTCAAATAACTTCCAGCAGTTAAAACATCATTCTTACCATTCCAATAATTAATAGAATTAGTAATAGCCTTCTCTCCTCTATCTAAAGTATGATTCGTAGCTAAACTAACTAAGTTAAAACCAGCATCTATCATCGCATCTCCAACTTCATAAGGAGAATTAAATGAAGGATAACTAGATAATCCTATTTCACTACCTCCTAGTATAGTTTCTTGATTATAATAAGCAAGATCATAATCTTTAACAATATCTTTAATATATGTTAAAGCAGGTCTAAAATCATAACCATCACTAGTTTTCATAGAAGTATATAACCTATCATGAATAAGTACATCTCCAACCATAAGTAAATCTATACTATAACTCTTATCTTCTTCTGTAATATTATTTTCATTATCATTATTACTATTATCTATTACAAATAACTTATTATAGCCATAATAAATACCACCACTAATAATAACTAATATAACTATAAAAATACATATCTTATCTATTCTTATTTTTCTTCTTCTCTTCATATATACCTCTTTTATAATAGTGTATTACAACCAAATTATTTAAATTCTAAAATAATATATTATCTACTTTTAACTTTTTTCTTACAATTACTATTTATATTTTCCCTATAACTTTCTCTATTAAAAATAATTTCACCATTATAAGTATCAACTTTAACTAATCTAACTCTAATAGGGTCTCCTACTAATATTCTTTCATTAGTCCTATTACTATATAAAGAAAAACCATCTTTACTTAAATTATATTCATATTTACTAATATATACCTTACCTTCAATCATATTAGGAAGTAATACTTTAATATATTCATTACTAACTTCTGATACCAAAGCATCATAATCATAACCAATATATTTTTCCATATAAAAAGATTTCCTAATATCTGTTATTTTTCTTTCTACTATATCTGCCCTTCTTTCTGCAGAAGTAGCCATTTCCGCAAACTTAGGTAATAAAGGTAACCATTTCCTTCTAGCATAATCATCATCATATATAATAGAGTCAATTAATATCCTTTGATTAATTAAATCACATCTTCTAATTGGAGAACTAAAAGTTGCATAAGCAGGTACACCAATAGCAAAGTGTCCAATATTATAAGCACTATATTTAGCTTTAGATTGACTTTTAATAGCATAATTATCAAGAATAACCCTTTCATCACAATCTTTATATAAACTTAATCTATCACTAATCTCCTTACTAGAAAATTCACTCATCTTACCAGAATCATATCCTCTAACTTTAAGTAAACGATTCCAAGAAGATAACTTATTTTTATTAGGAACATCATGATTTCTAGCAATAAAAGGAAGTTTATGCTTAATAAAATAATCAGTAAGAGTTAAATTATGAAGTATCATTAAAAATTCAATTAAATCTTCAGCCTTACCTTGATATCTTTTCTTAATATCTTTAGTTTTATTATCTTCTAAAATAACTTTAACTTCCGAACTAGAAAAATCTAAAAATCCATTCTTTAACATATTATTCTTAATTTGTTCTGCTACTTTATATAATTTATCAAGCATTTCAGTATAATCTTCATATCCTTTTACAATATTATTATTTTCTAAATAATCATTAACAGCACTATAAGTCATTCTCTTCTTACTATTAATAATACTAGGATATACCTTATAAGAAATAACTGTACCATTATCATCAAGTTTAATAGAAGTAGTAACACTAAATCTATCTTCTCCAGGTATCAAAGAACATATTCCACTAGAAATATTATGATGAAGCATAGGATTAACCATACCTGGTGGATAAACTGATATTCCTCTTTTCATTGTATCTTCCCAAATACAAGTACCATCTTTAATATAATTAGCAACATTTGCAATACTTACATAAATATCATCATTGTATACACCAACAGCATCATCAAAATCTTTAGTATCATCACCATCAATAGTAACTAAAGAAATATTTCTTATATCTTTAACACCATTTCTTTTAGAAGTTATAATCTCTTCTTCAGATATTTCACTTGGAATATCCTTTAGTTCTTTTAAATATTCATCACTAAAACTAATAGGAAAACCATTTTCAGTAAGTATTTCCTTCTCTCTAGTACCAACATCATCTTTATGACCTAATACTTCTTTTACTTCAAAAGTCTTACCATCTATTAATACTTTAGTACCAAGAGGATAAATAGTATCTAAAATAACATCTTCATAATCTTTATTCCTTACTATGTAATTTTTTCCCTCTTTTATTACTTCTCCAATATAATCATGATATTCTCTTTTAAGAATCTTAACAACTTTCGCAGTATTATTACTAATATCTACTAGTACAATATCATGATTTTCTAAAGACTTATGATCCTTATATATAACTAAAGCTTCTGTTTTATCTTCAAAGACAACAATTGGCCCTTTTCTTTTAGTAATCTTAATTTTACCTTTCTTAAGACTAGTATTCGAAGTCATTGTATACCTTCCCTTTTTATCACGAAAGATTACTCCTTCTTCTTCTAAAGATTTTATAGCCTTATTAAATCTATCACTATCTTCTACCCCTAACTCTTTAGAAATATCTTCTAACCTCATAATCTTATTCTTTTTCATACTAAGTAATGTAATAATACTGCTTTCCATTCAAAACCTCTCCTATTTATTATTGTTTTTATTATTCTTCTTATTATTTAACTTCTCTTTTTCATCATATATTTCAAAATCAACTTCTGATCTATCTTTATCTGCCCTAACAACCTTTACAGTTACCTTATCACCAAAAGAATATTTATTCTTACTCTTTTTACCTATTAAAGCCATCATATCACTATTAAATGCATAATAATCACCTTTAATATTTTCTACCTTTACAAGACCTTCAACAGTATTATCAAGTTCCACAAAAAAGCCAAATTCTTGTACACCACTGATAATACCCTCATATATTTCACCAATATGATCCATCATATATTCAGCTTTCTTCATCTTATCGACATCTCTCTCACAGTTTTGTGCTTCTTGTTCTCTAATTGAGCAATGTTCACACTCTATAGGTAACTCACTTCTTCTTTCATTAATAATTTTATCACTGTAATTATAATTATAATCCTTAAGTAGTCTATGAAGAATTAAATCAGGATATCTTCTAATTGGTGAAGTAAAATGACTATAACATTTACTACCAAGACCAAAATGACCTATATTAACATCAGAATAAACAGCTTTAGCTTGACTTCTTATAGCCATATCATGTAATACTCTAACTTCCGGAACATCTTCAAGTTGCTGTAATATATGTTGTAAATCTTTAGGACTATTAATCTTATTTTTACCATTAACAACATAACCATGTAAAGATAAAAACTTCATAAATTCACCAAGTCTTTTTTCATCAGGTTTATCATGAACACGATATATACCAGGTAAATTCTTATAATATATTGAAGAAGCAACTGTCTCATTTGCCACGATCATAAAGTTTTCAATTAACTCTTCACCAGTTCTTTGAACTCTAGCTTCAATATGAGTAGGATGACAATTTTCATCTACCATTATCTTAGCCTCAGTACTTTCAAATTCAATATATCCTCTTGCTATCATTTTCTTTCTAAGTATTTTAGATAATTCTTCCATTAATCTAAGAGTATCTTCAAATTTTTTATAACCATCACTAATTTTATTTTCTTCAAGTATCATATTAACTTCTTCGTAAGTCATTTTCTTATTACTTCTTATAATAGATTTAAAAATATCATAATGAATAACATTACCCTTATCATCAATAACCATCTCACAGGAAAAAGCAAATCTATCTTCATTTTCATTAAGAGAACAAATTCCATTAGATAACTTATGAGGAAGCATTGGAAGTACTCTATCAACTAAATATACTGAAGTACCTCTAAAATAAGCTTCTTCATCTAATTTACTTCCCTCTTTAACATAATAAGAAACATCCGCTATATGAACACCAAGAACATAATTACCATCATCATTTTTATATAAAGATATAGCATCATCAATATCTTTAGTATCCGCTCCATCAATAGTAAAAATCTCTCTATCCCTTAAATCTTTTCTTCCTAAAGATAATTCTTTATTTATTTCTTCATCAGTTAAATAAGATGGAATACTATCTAGTTCAGAGATAACTTCAGGAGAAAATGTTGGATTAAAATTATAATCATAAACAAAAGATAAAATATCTATTCCTACATCATTTTTATGACCAATAATTTTAATTATTTTACCAATTCTTTTACCATCCTTAAGGGGTTCTACTACTACTTTATGTCCTTCTACTGCTCCATTTAAATTATCTCTAGGTATATAAATATTAATACCCTTCCTATCAGGCTTAACAAAATAATCATTTTCTATTTTAATTACTTCTCCTACTAAAGGATCATAATTTCTCTTAATTGTTTTAATAATTTTACCTTCAGGTCTTTCTCTATCTTTATTTAAATATTCAAATAAAACTAAATCACCATCCATAGCCCCATTAATATTTTTTTCATTAACATAAACATCTTTAGTATCATTATCAAGAACAATAAAACCAAAACCTTTCTCATTTAAAATAAGATTACCCTTCATTAAATGACTATTTTCAAGAAGTAAATATTTCTTTTTCTTTTCACTATAATATAAAGTACCTTCACTAACTAAACTATCTAGAGCATTTTGTAGACTCTGATACTCATTTATTGAAGTAAGACCAAGCATATCATTTAATTCCATAATAGTAAGTGAATTATTTTCAATTAATTTATCAATTATTATTTCTTTCATACTAACCTCCTCTTTTTAACATAAAAAGACTTAAAATATATTTTAAGTCTTATATAGATATTATTAAACATAATACAAAGAAAGTAAAACCTAAAACATATGTTAATCTTGTAACAAATAGTTCAAATCCTCTTTCTTTCCTATTTGCAAACAAATCAGATGTACCACCCTGAATTATTTGTGAAGCAGATTCAGCTTTACCACTTTGTAATAAAACTACTGCAATTAATAATATTGATACAATAATTAGTGCTATTTCCATAATTTCACCCTTTCACATACAATATATTATAACAAATAACTTATTCTTTGTAAATAAATTATATTCTTATTTTTTATTAATTACTAATATTGAATACCCCAAATAACAAGTTCTTTAGCTTCTTTTCCACATACTATACATTTATCACTAATCTTTCCTTCATTAAATGGAATACATCTAGACTTGCATCCTCTAATTTCTTTAATCTTGGCTTCACATTCAGCATCTCCACACCACATAGCTTTAACAAAACCAGGACGATTGTTAATAATATCTTTAAAGTTTTCGATATCTGTACAAGTATAAGTCATCTCTTCTCTTCTTCTTAAAGCTCTATCATACATATCTCTTTGAATATCTTCAAGTAATACCTTAACATCATGAATAATATCAGTATTAGTAAATACCTGCATTTTTTCCCTAGTATCCCTTCTAACTAAAGTAATCATATCATTTTCTAAATCTCTCTTGCCAATTTCAATTCTTATAGGAATACCAAGTACCTCTGCTTCTGCAAACTTATATCCAGCACTTTTATCACTATTATCAATATAAGCTTCAATTCCTTCTTTTTTAAGTTTATCTAAATAATCATTAGCAAGACTCATAACTTCCATAGTATTATTAATAGGTATAATAACAACCTTTCTAGGAGCTATTCTAGGTGGAAGAACAAGACCATAATCATCAGAATGAACCATAATTAAAGCCCCCATCATTCTAGTAGAAACACCCCAAGAAGTTTGATAAGGATATTGGAGTTTATTATCACGACTAGTATACTTAATATCATAAGCCTTTGAAAACTTTTGACCAAAATAATGACTAGTACCAGATTGAAGAGCAACACCATTATACATAAGTGCCTCTACAGTATAAGTATATTCAGCACCAGCAAATTTCTCTTTATCAGTCTTTCTTCCAACAATACTAGGAATAGCTAAATATTCATGAAAGAAATTATTATAAATATTAAGCATACTTAAAGTTTCTGCTTCAGCTTCTTCTTTTGTTTCATGAATAGTATGACCCTCTTGCCATAAAAATTCACGACTTCTAAGAAAAGGTCTAGTTTCTTTTTCCCATCTTAAAACACTACACCATTGATTATATAATTTTGGTAAATCACGATATGAATTAATAGTATCTCTATAATAATCAGAAAATACTGTCTCTGAAGTAGGTCTAATACAAAGTCTTTCATCTAACTTTTTATTACCACCCTCTGTAACCCATGCAACTTCAGGAGCAAACCCTTCTACAAGTTCACTCTCTTTCCTTAAAAGACTCTCTGGTATAAGAAGTGGCATATAAACATTAGTATGTCCAGTTTCTTTAAACTTACTATCAAGTACCTTTTGAATATTTTCCCATATAGCATAACCATTAGGTTCAATAACAATACACCCTTTAGTATTAGAATAAGTAGCCAAATGAGCAGCCTTTACTACATCAGTATACCATTTAGCAAAGTCAACATCCCTACTTGTAATCTTATTATTTTGTTTATCATTCATAATAACACCTCATCACTAATAATTTTATCATAAAATAAATAAAATTACCACTATTTTCTTTCCTTTCACGAAAAGCCAAAGTCTTTTCGTGTCATTTATAGCCTCTTAGTCTATAAATGAAACATCATTATGCC
>CAMFBT010000044.1 GCA_945948625.1 uncultured Mycoplasmatota bacterium
TTATTTCATTCCAATAGTCTTCATCATTATTTTTTTCATTAGCATATACTGAAGCTGTCTCTTTAATACTAGAAATTGAAATATTTGTTTTCTCTTCTTTAGATCTATCTATTAGTTTTATTAATCCATAAGTAGTACCAGCAATAATTAAGCCTATTATTACTATTACTCCTAGAAGTTCTATTAATGTGAATCCTTTTTTATTTAGTTTCATATTACACCTACCTTCTATTTTATTATATATTAAGTGGTAGAAAAATGCAAGAAGTTTATATCTTAATTGGATTAAAATCTACTTCTACATTTATTTTGTTATTAGTTTTATACATATTTATTATAAAGTTTAATGTATTAATTAATAATTCATCTTTTTGATATTTTATTATTATTTGGTAGTGATAGATATTGTTAATTTTAAATATATTAGCCATGGATGGTCCTAATATAATGGTATTATTATTTAACTTAGTTCTAAGATAATTACCTATTTTATTTGCTTCTTTAAAACCATTTTCATATTCTTTAGACATAATATTTATTAAAACTATATAATAATATGGTGGATATTTTAATAGTTTTCTCATTTTCATTTCTTCTTTATAAAAGCCTAAATAATCATGGTTTTTTGCATATGTAATACTATAATGTTCTGGATTATATGTTTGTATAATTACTTCTCCTTTATTTTGGGAACGACCTGCTCTTCCTGCTACTTGAGATAATAACTGATAAGTATTTTCACTTGCTCTAAAATCAGGAGCCATAAGTGATGAATCTACTGATACTACTCCCACTAGTGTTACTAATGGAAAATCTAGTCCTTTAGCTATCATTTGAGTTCCTATTAAGATATCATATTGATGTTTTTGAAAACTATCTATTATTTGTTGATGTTGTCCTTTTTTACTTGTAGTATCAACATCCATTCTTACTACTCTTGCAGTAAATAATTTATTTAATTCTTCTTCTAATTTTTCAGTACCAAGACCATAATCTTTAATATTTGTACTTCCACAATTTGAACATTTTGTATTAAGTGGTTTAGATGTTCCACAATAGTGACATTTTAAATTGTTACTTGATTTATGATATGTATATGTTATATCACATTTTGGACATTTTTCAGTATAACCACAATCTTTACAACTTATTATACTCGAATATCCTCTTCTATTAAGTAAGATTATTATTTGCTCTTTTTGTTCTAATTTTTCTTTTATCTTACTTTTTAGAATATCTGACATAATGAAATTTCCTTTTTTTACTTCTTCTTTCATATCAACAATATTTACTATTGGCATACTACTTGAAGTAGGTCTTTTTGATAACATTAATAATTTATATACTTTATTTCCTGCTCTAGCAAATGATTCAAGACTTGGAGTAGCAGATCCCATTACTACTGGACATTTATGATATTTACTTCTTAATATAGCTATATCTTTAGCATTATATTTTGGATGATTTTCTTGTTTATAACTACTTGTATGTTCTTCATCTATTATTATTACGCCAATATTTGTAAATGGTACAAAAATTGCACTTCTTGTTCCTATTACTATTTTTGATTCTCCATTAGTTATTTTACGATATTCATCATATCTTTCTATATCTGATAATTTTGAATGTAATACTGAGATAATATTACCAAATCTTGATATAAACTTTCCTACTACTTGAGGTGTTAAACTTATTTCTGGTACTAACATTATTGCTTCTTTACCTTGATTTAAGGATTCTTCAATTATTTTCATATATACTTCTGTTTTTCCTGATCCAGTTACTCCATATAATAAAAAAGTATTACTTTTATTAAATGAGTTTATTACTTCTTTTGATGCTCTTTCTTGCTCTTCATTTAATATAACTTTTTTATAATTACTTATTCCTTTATAAGTATATCTTTTTTCTTCTTCAAGATATATTTCTCCAAAACCATGTTTTATTATTGTATTAATAGTACTAGTCATTTTTGTTATTAAGACATCTTTTTCTTTTAATTTACATAGAAGATTTATTTGTCCTTCATATTTACATTTCTTTATATATTCATCTATTTCTTCAATACTTTTTATTCTTCTTAAATATTTATTATATTTTATTTTAATATTAGTGTTTATTTCTGCTTTTAATGCTTTTGGTAGCATTACTTGGTAGGCACTTACTAATGAACATAATAGTGTATTACTCATATACTTTCCAAGTGATAACATTTCTTTATTTAATACTGGTGTATCATCTGTTATACTAATTATTTCTTTTATTTTGCTTTTATCATAATTAGTATCAGATAAAATATTCATTACAAATCCTTCTAATATCATTTTACCAAAGGGTATTTTTACTCTTATTCCTATTGTTATTTTATCTTTATATTTATCTGGTACTTTGTATGTATAGTATTGATCTACTGCTTTAGAAGTAATTTGAGTTAATACTTCAATATACATATGTTATCACCACCTAACTTAATTTTAACAAAATACTTTGTTAAAGTCTATAGTATATGAAAGAAAAAATAAAACTAGTCTATTTAGTTTTATTTTTTCTTTGATTCTATTGCTACTCGTTGGACTAATCCTAATGCTATCATTAAACATATAGCATAACTACCTCCATATGATAGAAATGGAAGTGGTACTCCTGTTAATGGTATTAATCCCATTACTCCAAGTAAATTAATCATTATATGTGTAAGTAAATATGCAAACACTCCATAACATATTAAACTACCTCTTAAATTAGTGGCTTCTCTTGCTATTTTTATAATTCTAAATAATATGAAAGCATACATACATATTACTACAATTCCTATAATTAATCCCCATTCTTCTACGATTATAGGAAATATAAAGTCAGTATAAGATTCTGGTAAATATAAATATTTTTGAGTAGATTCTCCTATTCCTTGTCCATTTAAACTTCCATTTTTAAATGCAATAAAACTATTACATAATTGATATCCTGAATCTTCTTGGTATCTTTCACATGGTTCTAAAAAGTTAAATCTTTCTAATTGATAATCTTTTAGAAACTTACCACCAGTAGTTACTAATACTAGTAAGACTACAATTATACCTCCAAGAAATATTTTGTTAAAAATACTTCTATTTTTTTTGTTAATTGGCGCCCCATAAAACATAATTAAAGTAATTAGTCCAATTATTACTGCTGTTCCCATATCTGGTTGAATTACTACTAATCCTACTATTATTAAAGCTACAATAATTGGTTTAATTATACTCCATTGATTATCTAAATTATCTTTATTTTTTTCATAATATACACTCATATATATTATAATAGCTAATTTAGCAAATTCTGATGGTTGAATAGTAATAGGTCCTATTTTATACCAACTAGCAGCATTATTTGCTGTATAACCATATGCTAATAATCCAATTAGAGAAAGTATTATTATTCCAATTATAAACTTATCTAATTTTTTATAATTTTTAGTAGGAAAAATTATTATAAAACAAAATATAATTATTCCTATTAAAAGAAATAATCCTTGTCTAAAGAAATAATGATATGGACTAAAATTATATCTCATATATGATTCCATTGAAGAAGCACTAAGTATCATTATAAGTCCAAATATAAAAAAGATAAATGTTGCTATTAATAATGGTTTATCTATTTTTGATAATAACTTTTTCATATCAGTCACTTCCCTATTATTATAATAGCATACTTTTATCTTTTTGAAAATCTATTTTTTATATTTTGACATTTTTGTTAATTTTTATCTTTGTGCAATAATTATTGACATTTAAGTAAAAAAATTATACAATGTATATGGAAAGAGAAAATTATCCATATTAAAAATGTGGATAACACCTATTTTGAAAGGTGTTCTCTCCATGGTTTATTATGGAGCACCCCCCTAGGTGCTCTTTTTTTATTTCCTATGATTATTCTTATCTATATAGACAAGAATAATTAGGATTGTCGTGACATATGCCAAGACAAGTTCCAACTTACCAAAACCTCCTTTTCAGTTAGTTTTTTCAGCATAAGATCACTCCTTTCTAATTTTCATTAAGAAGGAGAGAACACCAATAGATGTTTACCACGTTAACATTATATATAAATTGATATTAATAGTCAATAATATTTATTACTATTTTTTATATTCTTTATAAAGTCTTTATTTATAATGGATTATAGCATTTTATGTAAGCAAATAAATGTACTTATTTCCAATAAAATAATTTATATTTTTGAGACTTTATGGCTCAAAAATACCTCTTAAGACTTTATGGCTTAAGAGGATAAGAAAATATTTATATATTATCTTACTATATAGATATCTCTAATAGTATTTATAGGTATATATTCATTATCCATAGTAATTAAATTAGTTTTTGTTTTACCTACGATTCTTTTTATTTCTTTTGAAGTATCTGTTACTATTACTACATCTATTTTATAAATATAATTTGGAGAATTAAATATATTATATATTTTTTGTTCTACAGTGTAATTATTTTTATTATTTATATTTATACTTCTTCTTTCTTCCTCTTTTTCTAATGTTGAAAAAACTTTTTTATTATTATTTAAATCTTTTTCTATTTTATTATGATACATTCTTGGTAAATCACTCATTATTTATCACCTCTGTTACAATATATGTAAATATTTAGATATATATTTATTATTTTTTATTTTTGTGGTATCATAATTAAGAGAGTGATTTTTATGAAGAAAGAATCTAAATTTAAAGTAGAAAAAAATATAGTAATTCCTTTGATTTTATTTGCTATTATTAGTGTAATTACTATATATTGTACTAGAAGTTTATTATCAAGTGATTTACAAAACTTATATTTAAAACAAATATTATGGTATTCTATAGGTTTTTTTATTGCTTTTTTAATGATGACTTTTGGAAATAAGTTCTTATATAATAATGCTTATATATTTTATATAGTTGGAGTACTTTTACTTATTCTTGTACTTTTCTTTGGTAAAGAAATTAATAATGCTAAATGTTGGTTTGTTATTCCTTATATTGGTAGTTTTCAGCCATCTGAATTTATGAAAGTATTTTTAATTATTACTCTTGCAAGAATGATTGGAGATTTTAATGCTGAAAGAAGAGATAATGATATTAATGAGGAATTTAGATTTCTTATTAAGGTTTTGATTGTTGTTGGTATTCCTTCTGTTCTTACTTTTATTGAACCTGATACAGGAGCTGTACTTATATATTTTATTATTACTATAGTAATGCTTTTTACTTCTGGTTTTAAATCAAGATGGTTTTTAATTACTCTTTTAATTATTTTATTATTTGGTGGTTCTTTTTTAGCAATATATTTCTTAGATAAAGATTTATTTATTAAAGTATTTGGTACAAGTTTCTTTTATAGAATGGATAGAATTTTAAATTGGTCTAATAGTAGTGGTCTTCAGCTAACTAATAGTATTACTGCGATTGGTTCGGCAGGTAGCTTAGGTCATGGTTTTAATCATACTCCAATATATTTTCCTGAAATGCAAACTGATTTTATTTTTGCTGTTTATGCTTCTAACTTTGGTTTTTTAGGAGTAATTATTCTTATTTCTTTACTTATTTATTTTGATATTAATATTATTTCTCTTGCAAGTAAAACTACTAATTCATATGATAAGTTTACTATTGGTGGTATTATATCTGTACTATTATTTCAGCAAATACAAAATATTAGTATGACTATTGGACTACTGCCAATTATGGGTATTACACTGCCTTTTATATCATATGGTGGTTCTTCATTATTATCATATATGATTCTAGTAGGAATGTTATTTAATATTTCTAATGAAAAACTTAGATTTAAAAATTAATACCAATTTTAATTGGTATTTTTTATTTTAGTACATCTAAAAATGTTTCTAGCATACTAATACTATTTAATATATTATTTATTCGATCACTAGGTGTTAATTTATATTTTTCTTTCATATCTTGAACAAAATCTTTGAATGCTTCAGGATTTCTATTTAATATTTTATACCATATAGGATTTTCTCTTATAAAACTAGTAAGTTTAGGATCTGAAGATATTCTTATTTGATTTTCCACTGTCATTAATCATCAAACCTTCTATAAACTGGTCTTGGTGTATAATTACTTTCTGTATTATTTGTTTTATCTTTAATTAATATTCCTCCAAATAAATCTATTGCTTTTTGTAATGATGTTATTCCATCTTGTAATTTATCTGCATCTAGATTTTTTGCCATTTCTAAAATGTTACTTATAGTGGAACTTCCTTTTGTACTTCTTTCTTCTTCTTTATTTAAATATTTATTCCATATACTATTATCTTCTCCATATAAATCATATAATTCATAAAAGTTTTGCCATGTATTTTGTCCTTTTTTTACATATGTTACTAAATTAGGATTTCTTTTAACAAAATCTTTAAAATTATCTATTTTAGTCATAATATTATTCTAATATATTTTTATATATATTAGATACTCCTTTCTTTTTATTTTAAATATATTATAATTAGTACTGTAAAATATATTTTATTACAGTTATTTTATAATTTATACCTAATAAATTATATGATAAATAATAATAAAAAGTGATAGTTAGTTTACTTATCACTTTTATTTTCTTTAATTTTTTTTAGTACTTTTATTAGTTTTATACTTTCTATATCTTCTTTAATTGATAAATTATTTATTTCTCTACGAGTTATATCCTCTATTTTTAGAGCATTTATTACTAAGTTGATTTTTAATTCATTAATGTCTTTTTTATTTTTATTATTATCTATATATATGTGTTTATATCTATCAAATAATGCATCTTTTATATCATAAATATCTAGAGTTTCTGCTACTGCACTATAGAATTCTATTTTTCTTACATTATATACTAATTTTAAGAATGATT
>CAMFBT010000045.1 GCA_945948625.1 uncultured Mycoplasmatota bacterium
GATAGATTAAAAAATAAAAAAATTGTTACTAATGTAAAAGAAAAGACTTCAAATTCTTAGCTGAAGTCTTTTTTATAATACTATGGCTATCATATTTGATGAACCTTTATTTATTATTTTTGTTAGTGTTTGACATAATTTGTATCTTACATTATCAGGCATCATTGATAGTTTTGCTTGAATTCCTTCTTGGACTATTACATCTAAACTACGACCAAATATTTCGCTTTTCCAAATATCGTTTCCTTCTTTGTTTTCTGTTAAGTAGTTTATTAATTCTTTACTTTGAAGTTCACTTCCTATTATTGGTTCAAATGTACTTTCTACATCTACTTTTATCATATGTATTGAAGAAGCTTTTGCTTTTAGTTTTATTCCATAACGGGATCCTTGTTTAATTATTTCTGGTGGATCTAATTTCATGTCATCTAGTGTTGGTGAGGCTATTCCATATCCGGTTTGTTTTACCATTTTTAATGCTGTTTTTATTTGATTATACTCTTTTCTAGCTATGTTTAATTCTTGGAATAATGATAATAATTCTGCTTTTGATGTTACTGAAATTCCCATTATTTCGTTTAATATTTTACTATATAGTCCTTGTGGTGCTTCAAGTGTTATTGTTACTTCTCCGGTAGAAGGATCTACATTTGAAATATATGATTTTGCAATGTATTCTGATTCTGTGAAATTATTATTTATTTTATCTATATCTTTTAATTTATTTACTTCTGTAACAGCTTCTTTTATTTTTGATATATATTCTTTTTTTAAGTAATTATCTGGAGATAATATTGCTATCCATTCTGGCATATTTACTTTTATTTGTTCTATTGGAAATTCATATAATGCTTCTTTTAGTATATTATACATATCTCTTTCTTGCATTGCTTCAATACTTATTGGAAGAACTGGTACTTTGTATTCTTCTTTTAATTTATTTGCTAGTGATTCTGTATCTGGTAACATTGGATGGGTACTATTTAGTAATACAATATATGGTTTTCCTACTGCTGATAATTCTTCGATTACTGTTTTTTCTGCTTCTATGTATTCACTTCTTGGAATGTCTCCAATTGATCCATCTGTTGTTACTACTATTCCAATTGTAGAATGTTCTTTAATTACTTTTTCTGTTCCTATTTCTGCTGCTTCAATAAATGGGATTGGTTCGCTATACCAAGGTGTCATTACTAATCTTGGACCATTTTCATCTTCATATCCTTTAGCAGCTTTTACTACATATCCTACACAATCTATCATCCTTATATTAGCAGTAAAATCTTCAACTTTAATTTTGGCTGCTGTAGCTGGAACAAATTTTGGTTCTGTTGTCATTATTGTTTTTCCTGCTGCGGCTTGTGGTAATTCATCTAGACATCTTTTTCTTTCATATTCATCTTCAATATTTGGTATTACTAGATTTTCCATAAACTTTCTTATGAAAGTTGATTTACCTGTACGAACTGCTCCTACAACTCCTAAATATATATCTCCTCCTGTTCTTTTTCCGATACTTTTTATGACTTCTATTTTTTCCATTAACATACCTCTTTTCTTTATTATCACTAAATTGTATGTTATTTATTATAAAATATGTAAAAAAAAGAAAAGAATTATTTCTTTCTTTTCAATACTTCTTTTAAAAAATAATTATATAGATTTTCGGTATTATCTAAATCTTCGGGGTGAAATTGTACTCCTAATATAAAATTATTATTATCTATATATTCTATTGATTCAATTATATTGTCTTCGGATATTGATGTTACTTTAAATGGTAAATTAACTTTTTTTACTGCAAATGAATGTCTTGAGTTAACTTTAAGTGTTGGGCCAAATATTTTATACATAATACTATTTTTTTCTATGTGTATTATATGGTTTCCATCTTTGATTTGATGATTGTCTATTTGTATTAAATCGTTATCATTATTACTATTTATACTGTATAATCCTATTATTTGATGTCCCATACATATTCCTAATAGAGGAATGTTATTTTTTATACAGTATTCTAATATTTGAAAGTGATATGGATATATATCTTTTCCTCCTTGAATTATGATTCCGTCACATAAATCTAATATTTCAGTATTTATTAAACTATTATCATAATTTAATATGCCTATATAATTACATTTATTATGTAAATGTTTTAAATTATTTTTTGTTATACTTTTCATAGTAGTATTATCTATTTTTTCATCTCTTGCTATTATACCAATTGTAATATTTTTCATTTATCTAAGAATTTATCTAAATTTTTTGGAACATTATCATTTAATATTGTGTCTATTATTTTTTGCTCCTTTTCTTTAGATACCTCTCTACCTGTCATTTTGGCAAGATCATTTATTACTTCTTTTAATGTTGATTCATCTTTCATGTTACCTGCTTGTAATTTATTTGCTAGTGATAATATTGTTTCTTTATCAACATTTGTTTTGCTTTCTATTTTTTTAAAGAAATTATCTGAAAACATAAAAAAACCTCCTAACATAATTTATGTTAGAATGTTATTTTTGTTAATTATTTTTCTATTTTATTCTCCTTTGTTTTTATATTCTAATACTATTGGAGTTCCTTCAAAGTCAAAGTTTTCTCTTAATTTGTTTTCTAAATATCTTTCATATGAAAAATGGATTAGTTTATTACTATTTACGAATAAAGTGAATTTGGGTGGTACTATACCTGTTTGTTGTGCAAATGATATTTTTAATCTCTTTCCTTTGTATGAAGGTGGTGCTTTCATCATTACAGCATCTCTTATTACTTCGTTTAATATACTTGTTTTAATTTCTTTATGCGAATTTTCATATGCTTTGTCTATTTCTGGCATAATTGTAAAAATTCTTTTTTTTGTTAGTGCTGATACAAATGTTATTTTAGCATATGATAAAAATTTAAATTCTGCTCTTACTAGTTTTGTAAATGATGATATGTCATTTTTATCATTTACAGTATCCCATTTATTTACTACTATTACAATTGGTTTTCCTGCATCTATGGCATAACTTGCAATATGTTTATCATGCTCTACAATTCCATCTTCTGCATTTATTACTAGAAGGCATACATCACTTCTTTCAATTGCTTTCATTGATCTTAATACGGAATATTTTTCTATTTTTTCAAATATTTTTCCACTTTTTCTGATGCCAGCCGTATCTATTGCTACATATTTTTTTTTGTTATAGGAAAATTCTGTATCTATTGCATCTCTTGTTGTTCCTGCGATAGGGGATACTATTACTTTTTCTTCATTTAATAAGGCATTTACTAGACTACTTTTTCCTACATTAGGTCTTCCTATTAAACAGAATTTTATTCTATCGTCTACTTCATTTTCTTCTGCTGTCTCATTAAAATCTTTGGTAATGCTATCTAATAAATCTGTTAATCCTAAAGAGTGTTCTCCACTTACTGGTAATACTTCGGAGAAACCTAGTTCATAGTAGTTATAAATGTTTTCTTCTCTTTTTACATTATCTAATTTGTTAACTACTACTATTACTCTTTTTCCTGATTTCATTAGAATATCTCTAATTACATAATCATTTTGGTTTAGTTCCTCTAAACCATCTACAACAAATAATATTATATCTGCTTCTTCAATAGCTATATTTGCTTGAATTATTATTTCATTATTGAAATCTTCTTCAGATACATCTATTCCTCCAGTATCTATTAAATGAAATTTATAATTTTCATATGTTACTGTTCCATAGATACGATCTCTTGTTACACCAGGTGTATCTTCTATTATTGATATTTTTTTACCTATTAATTTGTTAAATATTGTTGATTTACCAACATTAGGTCTTCCGACAATTGCTACTGTAGGTATCTTCATGTAAATCACCTCTTCGTTTAGTATTATATCAAAAAATGAAAAAAAATACTATATTTTTATACCTTCATTTATTATTTGGTAAGTATTTTGATATATTATTTCTGATTTTTCAAGTAGGTCTAAATATTTTCTTTTTTTTATTTTATCATTTATCTTTAAATAGAAGTTGTTATCATAGTAATATATTTTATCTTTTTTATCTTTGATTATGTCAAAATAATCTAGTTTATATAAAAATGGATTATTTGTATGGATTGTTATTTTTATTTCAATTTCATTTTTTGGTAAAAAATTCTCCTTAATGTTTTTAAATTCTAATATTGTTCCATAATTTATATCTTGATATATTTCTAATATTGCTATTCCATATAACTCTTCTTCTTTTTTTATTTTATTTACTATTCTATTTGTTATTTTTTGTATTTCTTCTATATTATATATATTTATTATTTTGCTTGGTATTTTTATTTGATAAGAATCTTTATTTATTTTTGATATTATCATATTTCACTTCCATAATAATTTATGAAAAAAGATGAAAAGGGAAACTATAAATATTTCTCTATTTCATCATATACTTCATTTTTACCTGTTTTAGTTATACTTGAAAATAAAATTATGTCATTTTCACTATTTAAATTTAATTCTTTTATTATTATGTTTTTATTTTTTTGATGATTATTTTTTGATACTTTGTCTACTTTAGTACATATTATAGTTACTGGTATATTATAATATTTTAAATAATTGTACATTAATATGTCATCTTCAGTAGGTTTATGTCTAAAGTCGATAAGTAGAAATACCATTTGAAGATTTGCTCTTGATTTTAAATAATTTTCTATTATTAGTCCAAACTTTTTCTTTAAAGAATTTCTTACTTTTGCAAAACCATATCCAGGGGCATCTACTAGGTAGAATTCATCATTTATTTTGTAGAAATTTAATGTTTGCGTTTTACCTGGAGTTGCAGACGTTCTAGCAAAGTTCTTTCTGTTTATTATGGAATTAATAAAACTGCTTTTACCAACATTACTTCTTCCTACAAGTAAGAATTCTTTTTTATTATCTTGTGGATATTGACTTTCTCGTACTGCTGATATTATTAATTCTATGGTATTAATTTTCATTTTTCTCACCGAAATAATTTTATCATAATATAAGAAAAAAAGCAAATTATGAATTATTTGCTTCTTCATCTTTAGGTAATATATCTTTAAGAGTATCTTCTTGTTCTTCGTTATTTTTATTATCTTCTTTATCTTCTTTATTTTCTTTATCATCAGGTAAAATTTCATCAAGTGGGTTTTTCTCTTCATTATTTTCTTTCTCTTCATTATTTTCTTTTTTTTCATTTGCTTCTTCTTTATAGTTATTATCTTCTTCTTTTGTTTCTTCTTTTGGCTCTTCTATAATTACTTGACTTGGATTTTTTATATTACTGGGACTTTCATATGAACCATCTAATTTATCGCCATTTATGACTTTTTTTATTAAATTAATGGCATTATTTAAACTATTATTATTTATTTCCATTACATATAGTTTTTGAGTTGGATATGAATATGTGTAATCTAATTTGCCTTGACCTGTTATTACATTTGATGTTATGTTCCAACCACCAATATTTTCTAATTCCTTTTTTATAATTTTTGTAATATCTTTGTCTGTTAAATTTGTCTGGAATGTATTTTTTGTTTCTTTTAATATTGTGGAATAATTATATATTATTTCTTTAGTAGTTATTTTTCTTATAATAGCTTCAATTACAGCTTCTTGATTTTTGCCTCTATCTATATCGCCATTTGGTAGTGATTTTCTTTCTCTAGAAAAGGCTAGAGCCTCTTTTCCGTTCATATGATTATATCCTTTATAAAATTGTATATTATCAATATATGAGATGAAAGAGTATTCTGAATATACATCTATTCCACCTAGAGAGTCAATTATCTTTTCAAGAGTTGAGAAATTAACTCTTATGTAGTAATTTATATCTATATTTAATAAATCTTTAATGGTGTCTATAGACATATTTATACCATAATTTCCTGCATGTGTTAGCTTGTCTTTGTAACCTGTAGTACCAGATAGTCTTACATAACTATCTCTTGGTATTGATGTCAATAGTACTTGTTTTGTTTTTGGATTAACTGTTACTAATATATTGACATCGCTTCTTGATACTGTTTCTATATTACCATATGTGTCAATACCACTTATATAAATTGTAAATGGATTTTTTGTTATGTCGACTTCTTTAGTATTACTTTTTATTAAACTTCTTATTTTGATTTTATATAATATTTTATAATTATTTTCTTTTTCTTCTTCAATTTTAATATTGTAATAGTTTTCATCTATTAGTATGGAATCTATATTATTATTATTTAAGTCGCTAAATAATTTATTATAGTCATCGTATTTTTCTTTATTTGTTTTTATTTCTTTGTCTAGTTTTTCTATTACTTTTGTAGTATCTTTTAATTGGTTATTTATATAGCCGATACTTTTATTATTTAAATCTTTAATTTTATTATAATTTGAATTTTTTTCTACTAATACTAAGTAGATATTTTCGCTATAATGGAGTTTATTAAATGAACAAAAGTAATCTTTTGTTATTCCTAAGTAATAAGATAGTAATAAGTAAATTAACATTAAGATTATACTTAATATATATCCTATCTTTTTCTTTTTTTTATTTAGTATTAATAGTGTAGTTACAATTAATATTATGATAATTAATAATATTAAAAAATATAGAGTTGGTAATATGTTTACTATTTTAAGAAAAATTAGGAAGATTACTGTTATTATTATAAATATTATATTGAAAATATTTTTTTTCTTTTTTTCTTTGTTTTTTCTTTTCATTTTCATACCTTCTTTTAATAATTGCAGTGTACATTTTTTTTGTACTGCTTAATTCTTTTTTCTTTAAATGTTAAATTTAGAAATTATTATGAGTTGCTGTGAATTTATCAAAAAGCATATTTTTAAAGGGCAAAGTTATATATTTATT
>CAMFBT010000046.1 GCA_945948625.1 uncultured Mycoplasmatota bacterium
ACTGCACTATAGAATTCTATTTTTCTTACATTATATACTAATTTTAAGAATGATTCCATTGGTATTTCTTCTATATTATATTTATCTATTACTTTGTCATATTCTTCCATCATTTCATCAACAATATAATATTCTTCATTGTGAACATAATTAGGATTGGCTAATGAAATTATTTCTATTAATTTATTAGTTAATTCAATCGCAGTTTTTATATCTTCTCCATCTATTATTTCTTTTATTTTATTTCTACTTAACATTAATGTATCTGACATTTCATCATAATAATTTAATCTTGCTCTAGAAAATGGCATTGCAAAAAAATTATATCGATTTATATATGATTTGTCATTATTATCTTTTCTTCTATCAAATGTTGGATCAAATACATATATTCCATCTGTACTATATTTTTCATCTTTTATATATGCTATACTTCTTTGATGTTTTTGATCTTTAGTAATTAATGGTATTGCTTTTATTCCTAAACTTACTAATATTGCATTAAATAAACCTGAATAGCCTGCACATACTATTTTATCTCCTGTTAAAACTCTATCTAAATCTCTACAACTATGTATATCTTCATTATCTTTTTGATATAATCTATGTTTTACTAAATCATAGGCATACATTGTTTTTTCTAACGGAGATAAATTATATTTTAGTATTTCATCAGTTATTTCATTTATTATTGATGATATTTCATGTAGTTTATTAATTGTTATTGGACTATTTTTTTCTTGATAATAGATGTAAATATTCTCTTTATTTAAATTATCTATATCATTTTTTTCAAATATTTCTTTATATTCTTTTAATGATATATCTCCAGAAGATATTATTACTTTTTTATTAGTTTTTTTACCTAATGTTATTGCATCTAGAAAGTTATTTTTATTAGTTATTATAAATATTTCTGTAACATCTTCTATTTCTTTTAGGTAGTTATATTTTTTTCTGTGTCTTTCTGCTTCACTTATTATTAATGAGAAAAGGGGAATATTTTCTTCAAGTAATACTTCTTTTAATTCTTCAACATTTGATTTTTCTAGAGCACATTCTTTTATTTTGAATATTACTCTATCAGATATATTAAATAGGTTTACTATCTTGCTATTTTCTACCATTTCTTCGATAATTTCTTCTTTTGTTTTATCTTGTAATTTATTTAAATCTTTATATTCAATTCTTAATATATTATCAAATTGTGTTATATTATTCGTGGTAGATTCTTTAATTATTAACTTCATATCTATCTTCCTTACTTATTTGTTTTTACATAAACTATATAATATTTTTACTTCTTTTATACTTAATTTTCTATATTCACCTGGAAGTAATCCTTTTAAATTAAGTTCTCCTATTCTTTCTCTTCTTAATTTTATTACTTTATATCCTAATACTTCAAACATTTTCTTTATTTGATGGTTTTTTCCTTCATGAATGGTTAATTCTAATATTGATGTTTCTTTCTTTTTATCAATACTTTTAAGTTTTACTTTTGCTTTTCTTGTTTTTACTCCATCTATTACTACTCCATTTCTTAATTTTTGAATATCTGGTATTTGTACTATTCCTTTTACTTTGGCTATATATGTTTTATCCACTAATGAATCTGGTTTCATAAGTAAATTGGCAAGTTCACCATCATTGGTAAGAATTAATGCTCCTGTTGTATCATAATCTAATCTTCCTACTGGATATATTCTAGTACTAGTATCTATTAAATCTACTACTGTCTTTCTTCCTTTTTCATCATTAGTGGTAGTAACTACTCCTTTTGGTTTATTTAGTAAATAATATTCATAAGATTTACTATTATCTAAGATATTACCTTCTACTGTTATAATATCACCTGGTTTTACTGTACTTCCTAATTTTGTTACTACTTCACCATTTACTTCTACTAAACCTTTTTTTATTAATTCTTCAGCTTTTCTTCTTGAACAATATCCTGAAGATGATATTCTTTTTTGTATTCTTTCCATAAGATTCCCCTTTCAAAGCATATTTATTATACTATAACTTTTTAATTATTTCATCTATTTTAGTAATTTTTTTTATTTTTTTCATAAAATATATTGAAATAGTTAATATTTTTTGTTATAATTAGTTTGTCTTTTGGACGTATAGCCAAGTGGTAAGGCACGGGACTGCAACTCCCTGAGCGTTGGTTCAAATCCGACTACGTCCTCCAATATGATAGGAAACTCGAACTTTTATTCGAGAGTAATAAAAACTAACTAGAAATAGTTAGTTTTTTGTTATTTAAGAAAGGTTGAGTGATTATATGTTAACAATGGAAACTAAAGAATTAGAAATAAACAAGATGAATTTTCCTTTTTACTATATATAAATTACTATTTTTAACTTATTTTTTTATGATAAACTAAATGACCATTGTCCTTTTATTTGAGGTGCTATTGTTTCATAGTCCCATAATTTATTACTTCTTTCTCTACTGTTTGAATCGTTTACCATTATTTTTCCATCTTTGATTCCTGTTAACAATATAAAGTGACCTATTGTAGTAAAGTCTCCTGGTCTCATACTAGTAATAACAGGATGTCCATTATTTAGTTCATTAAATAAGTTCTCTTTTGTTAAAGTAAAAGACTTACCTGTTACTCCAAATTCTGTTGCTCCAACTGTCATTAAATCCCATCTAGTTCCCCATTCACTTGTATAATATCCTTTTTCATATGAATATTTAGCTACTGTATAAGGAGTTATATCATTTCTACCAGTAAGACCTGCTACTACCATTGCAATTGCGGTAGGACCACATCCATTTATTGCTATAACATTATCTCCATATATTCCATATCCCCATCTTTTATCATATTGAAGAAGTAATGGATATGTACCTTTAGTTACTTTGCCAATATTGTCTATATATACATGTCCCTCTTTTTCTTTATAATCATACATATAACTAATCATATCATCATTTCTAGCAAGCATTTCTAGTAATTTTTCTGGATATATATCTTTATTAATAATAACTTCTTTATATCTATAATCAGTTTTTGCTTTATATTCTAACATACCAATATAGTCAGTATCATCTATAATTATTTCTTCGTTTTTATCTTCTATATTGGTATTGTTTTCGTCTTCTTTTAATTCTACTTCATTGATATTATTATTATTATCATTATTATTTTTGCTATCATTGTTATCATTATATACAAACTTACTATATACTAAAATACTTATTAGAAGTAATGGTATTACTACTATTGTTATTTTAGTAAATGGTTTTATTTTTCTTTTTCTTCTTCTTTTTTTAGACATTATTGCACCTCTTTTTACTTACTTATTAATTATACTATGAATAGTTTTAAAAGTAAATTATGAAGAGGATTATTTTGTCTTTAATTCTATTATTTTTTTATTATTAAGTAATCTTTTATTATCAGGTTCCATACTTAAAGCTATATTTATATTTTTTAATGATGCTTTATATTTTCCTAAATTATAATATGCTATGCTTCTTAAATCATATATAGTATTATTCCAACTAAATATTTCATTTATATATACTTTAGCTTTATTTTTTATCTTTAATGCTTTATTTGTATAATATATCACTTTATTATAATCTTTTAAAGTATCATATACAAATGATATTTCTACATAGCCATCTCTTAAATATGGAGATTCTTTTATTGCTTTTTTATACCACATAATAGATTCTTCATATCTTTCTAAATTGTAATAACATCTTCCAATAAATCTCATTGAAGCTGCTCTTTCATCTTTCCAAGTAGCAGTAGGTAATTTTAAATGTTTTATTAAAGTATCAATAGCTTCATTATATTTTTTATAATACATGTATTCTCTACCTAAATAATGCATATTTCTATCATCATTGGGTTCTTCTTTTACTGATAATTCTAGTAATGGTAAATAACTACTTCTACTTTTTGTTTTATCAGGATAATGATTTACTATTAAGTTATTTATTATTATTCTTTTTTCTTCTACACTAGGAGTCAATACCTCATGGACGGGATGAGTCCATTTATATCCTGTTCTTCTATGAATTTTGTCTATATAAAAAGTTACTAAGGGATTATTGTTTTCGTCTAAACTCCAATTATATGTATAGGAGGCTCTGGTAGTATTTTTTTGCCATAATTTTTCAAGTTCTTCTCTCCAACCTGGTAATAATACTTCATCTAAATCTAGACATATACATATATCAGTATCTAAATCTACCATATCTAATGATTTATTTCTTGCTATATCAAATCTCCAAGGATTTATTATTTCTTTATTTACAATTACCTTTTCTTTTGATTTTAATTTTTCTATTGTATTATCACTACTACCGGTATCTAATACAAATATTTTGTCTGCATCTTTAATGCTATTATACCATTTATCTACATACTTTTCTTCATTCTTGCATATTGCGTATATGCATATTTTATATTTATTCATTATTTACTCCTTTCTTCTTTTATATATTATAATTTATGAAAGTAGTATATAATTAGTAAGGATTAAAGTTTAAAAGTTAATATTATTATTTACAAGATATTTTTTTAATTTTATTTACATATAATGAAATATATGATAAAATTAATTTGATAATAAAGGGAAGTGGTAGTATGAGATATTATTATGGTATGAAGTATAACATTTCTAATCTTTATTTATTAAGTCATAAATAGGGTTTCTTTAAGCACCCTATTTTTCTTTATTTTAAGGAGGTAGTTATGAATAAAGAAATATTAAATAGACTTAAGGAACTTAGTCTTAAAGAAATTAGTCTTACTAATTTATGTGAAGAACTTAATCTTAATGAATTGGAAGTATTAAGTATGGTTAGGTTTTTACGAGAGGAAGGTATAAATATTATTACAAAAAGATTTGATGATGATATTTATTTGTTCAATCAAGGAGAACTTGAACCTATTCATGAAAATATATTCTCTTTAAATACTAATTTAAATCAGGAATTTAAATTTGTTGCTATTTCTGATACTATTTTTGGTTCTAAATCACAACAATTATCTATTTTGAATGATATTTACTTAAAAGCTTATCAGATGGGTTATACATCAGTTATTCACTGTGGTAATTTATCTGAAGGTCTATATCCTATTACTAGTATTTATGCTGATACTAATTTTCTAGATGATACCTTAAGACAAGTTGATTATATAACTGAATATTATCCTAGAATTGAAGGTATGAAAACTTATTTTATTACTGGCAGTAAAGATGAAAAGCATTTAAAAAACAATAAAATTAATATTGGTAAAAGAATTAGTTTAGTAAGAGATGATATGATTTATTTAGGTAATAGTTCTTGTGTTATCAATATTGATAAAGCTAAAATGCTTGTCTTTAATCCTAAACTTAGTAAAACATATACTGTCTCCTACCGTCCACAGCAACAAATTGATTCTTTTAGAAGTGAAGATAAACCTAATATACTTTTATATGGTGGTCTTCTTCAAATGGAAAAGTTTACTTATCGTAATGTTAAATGTATATCTGTTCCTAGTGTTTGTGCTACTACTAAACAAATGAGTGATAAAAGGTATTCTAATACTATTGGAGCATGGTATATTACTATTACTACTGATGAAAAGGGATATTTTAAATCTATTAGAGCTATTGATTCTGTATATTATTCTACAAATAAAGATGATTATATGAAACCTAAAGCATTAGTTCTTAAAAAAGGAGATATGTAGTTATGAGTGAAAAAAATACTGATTTTGAATATGTTAATAAGATATATAAATATATTAAGAATAATATGAGTGTTGAATTTTTTATGTCAAAGTTTCATATTAATTTTAATGAACTAAATGGTCTATTAGAACTTTGTCATATATATGGTAAAAAGGTTGAAATTATTAATGAAAATGGAAATCTTATTTTTAAGAAGAATCCTCCTAGAATTATTACTTCTGATAAAGTAGAACTTAATTCTAATAAACTTATGCATACTGAGATTTGTATTGTTTCTGATACTCATTTTGGTAATATTCATCAGCAACTTCATCTTTTAAATAAAATATATAAGGAAGCATATGATAGAGGTATTACTACTATATATCATTGTGGTGATATGGTTGATGGTAATTATCCTAATAGACCAGAACAACCAAGACAACAATTTTTACATGGCTTTGATGAGCAAGCAGCTTATGTTGTAGATATGTATCCTGAAATTGATGGTATTACTACTAAATATATTTTAGGTAGTCATGACGAAACTCATTATAAGAATGGGCAGGCTACGATTAATGAATGGATATCAAGATGCAGAAAGGATATGATATTTTTAGGTCAAGATACTGCTACTGTTATGGAAAATGGTGTTAAAATTGTTTTAGATCATCCTGGTGGTGGTTCTGCTCAATCTCTATCTTATAAGCCTCAAAAAAGAATTGAAATATTGGAATCAGGTATTAAACCTAAAATTCTTCTTATTGGACACTATCATAAAAGTTATTCTTTTGTATATCGTAATGTAAGAGGTATAGAAGTCCCTTCTTTCTGTGATAAGACTCAGTTTCAACAAAAGCAAGGTTTACTTAATGTTGTTGGTGCTTATTTCTTAGATATATACTCTGATAGTAAAGGTAATATTCAATATTTTGAAGCTGAAGAAGTTTTATTTGATCATAAAGATATGTGGGATGAAGCAGGTAAAGATTATAAAAGAGTTAAAAAATTAGTTATATGAAAAGAAGTATCATATGATACTTCTTTTATTTATATTTACTTTCTATTCCATAATACTCTTCGAGTGTTATCCACTGACCATCATTATATAGTTTTTTGGCTAATTCTTTTCCTACATATCTTATATGCCATGGTTCATACATATAACCTGTTA
>CAMFBT010000047.1 GCA_945948625.1 uncultured Mycoplasmatota bacterium
ATGTTTCTCGCTCCCGGATGGTGCGAGTAATAAATTATTCCGGACGACAATGTTTAAAAAAGAACTAGAAGCTTATTTAGCTTCTAGTTTATTAATTCTATAAAAGTTTATTGAAGGTTTATTAAATAATCTAAAATTTAATCTTGATTCACCAATACCACTTGATACATATAAGTCAGTATTATTTATTTTATAATAATTATTATAATATTCTCTACTACCATATGGTAGAAATAAATTCTTAATATATGGTATATTTACTTGACCATTATGAGAATGACCTGAAAGAATTAAATCTACATTATATTTATTTAATATTATATCTGTATAATCTGGTTCATGTACTAATATTATTTTATAATTAATATTTTCATTATCATTAAAATAATTCATAACTTTATCAATATCTGCTTTATTATAACTATATGTATCTAAACCACCAATAAATAATTTATCATTATCTTTACCATATATAATATCATAACTATTTTGTAATAAAATAAAATTACTATTTGTGTATATTTCATTTAATATATCACTATTATTTATATGATCATGATTACCAATTATACTATATTTACCATATTTTGTCTTTATAGAACTTAGTTCTTCAATTAAATCTTCTTTATCTTTTTCACTAGCAGTATAATCTTTATCAATTAAATCACCAGTAAATATAACTATATCAGGATTTATTAAATTAATTTCTTCTACAATTTGTTCTAATCTTTCTTTATTAATAATTCTCAAATAATGTAAATCACTAAAATGTATTACTTTTATTCCATCAAAACTATTATCTATATTTTTAGTTTCAATTTTATATTCCTTAGTAATTAATCCATTAGTACCACCATATCTAGCATATATTATAGTAGTAGATATTATTAATAATAGAATAAGAATAAATCTTATGAATTTTTTCATAGAAGTCCTCCAAGTAAAATATAAACAAGTACTGATAAAAGATTATGCATAGCATGTACAGTAATTGTTGAAAAAATATTATCTGTTTTATAATATAATAAAGCAAATACTATACCAAGTGAAGAATATGGTATTATATGTATTAAATCTAGAGGAGTATTTATATAACTTGCTATATGTAAATATCCAAATAATAATCCACTTACTAGAATATATAACCATTTATTTTTAATAGCATCTTTAATACTTTTTCTAAAAGTAAGTTCTTCACATATAGGAGCATAAATTACAGTACTAAAAATCATAAGTAAAGGAGATGTATCTATATAACTTCTTACTATTTCTTCACTATCTGCGATTGTTAGTTTTAATACATAGACAATAATAATATTACTTATTATCATTAAAATAAAACCAATAAGCCAGTATTTAAAAGAAACTTCAAAGTTTTTACGAAAATCCTTAAAATAATTTTTTCCATCTTTAATTAATGTTTTATGGTAAATAAGTATAAAAATTATTAATAATACAAATTCAGATATAGTTAAATATAATAAATATTCTTTATCTGATATAGATTTAGGATCTATATTAAATAATGCAAAGAAAAAAGTAGAAAAAAGTAGTAATAATAATATTATTCCAATACTTTTAAAAATATTTATAATTTTATTTTTCACTTTATCACATCCATTTATATTATAGCAGTAAATTAGAAAATTATCTATATCAAATAAATAATTTCTTTTTAGTACTATTAAATAATTGTAATAAATGTTATAATTATTATAGTTTTATGGAGGAGAGAATATGAAAAAAATAAACAAACAAAGAAAAGATTACCTATCTTGGGATGAATTCTTTATGGGTGTTGCTAGATTAGCGGCTAAAAGAAGTAAAGATCCTAATACACAAGTTGGTGCATGCATAGTAAGCAAAGATAATAGAATATTATCTGTAGGTTATAATGGAACACCAAATGGCTATGATGATGTTTATTTTCCTTGGGATAGAGAAGGAGAAGCATTAGAAACAAAATACTTATATGTAGTACATGCCGAAAGAAATTCTATATTAAACTATCGTGGAAGTAATAAAGATTTAGAAGGTGCTAAATTATATGTAGATTTATTTCCATGTAATGAATGTGCAAAAGAAATAATACAAGTAGGAATAAAAGAAGTATTCTATTTAGAAGATAAATATGCTAATACAAAAGAAGTAATAGCTTCTAAAAAAATGTTTGATGCATGTGGGGTAAAATATACTTGTTTAAAAAATAAAATTGATGTCTAATTATTCGACATCTTTTTTCATTTTAATTTCATATAATTAATTTGAGGTGGAAAATGAAAAAAGCATATTTAGGAATTGATATAGGTAGTATATCTACTAAAGGAGTAGTTATTGATGAAAATAATAATATAATAGCAAGTAGTTATTTATATACTGAAGCAAATCCTATAAAAGCAACTAAAAAAGTAGTAAAAGAATTAAAACAACAATTAGATTTAGATAAATATAAAGTTGTAGGAGTAGGAACAACAGGATCCGCTCGTAAACTAATAGGAACTATACTAGGAGCAAATACCATAAAAAACGAAATTACTGCTCATGCTATAGGAGCAATGAGTATTCATCCAGATGTAAAAACAATATTTGAAATAGGAGGACAAGATTCAAAAATAATTATCATAAATAACGGAATAGTAACAGATTATGCAATGAATACATTATGTGCTGCTGGTACAGGTTCTTTTTTATCAAGTCAAGCTAAAAGATTAGGAATACCAATAGAAGAATTTGGAAATATTGCTCTTAGTAGTAATAATCCTACCAAAATAGCAGCAAGATGTACTGTATTTGCAGAATCAGACTTAGTACATAAATCACAAATAGGTCATAAAAAAGAAGATATAATCGCAGGATTATGTTATGCTATAGTAAACAACTATTTAAACAATGTAGGAAAAGGTAAAAAAATAAAACCTCCAATAGTATTTCAAGGAGGAGTATCAAAAAATATCGGTGTAGTAAAAGCCTTTGAAAAAGTAACAGGACATAAAATATATGTAGATGATAATTCCCATTTAACAGGAGCATTAGGAGTAGCAATATTATCAAAAGCCGAAGATGAAATCGATTTTTCTTTTGATATTGAAGATATAATATATGAAACTAAAGGTATAGAATGTAAAGGATGCTCAAATAATTGTGAAATAATTGAAGTAATTAAAGATAAAAAAATAATAGATTCTTGGGGAAATAGATGTCCCAAAGGAGAACTTATTCACAAATAGACATATATATCATACAATAATATGGGAGGAATAATTATGTATGATGTTTATCAGATTGAAGCCGGAGATACTATAGATACTATAGCTAATAAATATGGAACTACTAGTGCTGTTTTAAGACAATTAAATCCAAATAGTGGATTTGGAGTAGGAAGTATGATAGTGGTACCTTCAATTAACCAATATTTTGATGTTTATACAATTAAGAAAGGAGATACACTATATGAAATAGCAAGAAAATATAATACAGATTATAATTTATTAGCCATGTTAAATGGAATAAATACAGCAGATTACATATATCCAAATACTACAATATTAGTACCAAAAAAAGATGTTAAATATTACTTTACTAAGAATAATGATACATTGTCATCAGTAAATGGATTACTAGGAGGAAACATAAATAATCTATTAAAACAAAATAATAATATTTATTTAAGAGAAGGACAATTAATAGTATATAAAGATTAATAAAAGATTATTTTAATATAGATAAAGAACAAACTTAGTCTATTCGTTTAAGATTAAGTTTGTTCTTTCCATCTATAATGACCAACTATATTATATCTAGTTAAAGCATCTTCAACATATTTAAAATTGCCACTATTATGTATAATATAAGGAATACCTTTCTTATTTCTTTTTTCAGATATAATAGCAATATGTTTATCAAAAACAACTATATCACCTTTTTGAAAATCCATATACCAATTAACATCATTAGTTAAAGTAGAAGCATTCCTATCAAAAAATATCTTTAAGTTTTTAACTCTTCTAAAATCAATATTTTTATCAGGCTTATCAATATTATATAATTCCATATTTTCTCTAATATCTTCATCAACTAAATCTCTTAAATTATAACCAGCATTCAAAAAAGCAAAAGCAACAACATCAGTGCATACACCAAAATTATCATTAGGAAAACCACCATTATAATATTTAGATTTATATTTAGGTTTTGTTTTAACATAATCTAGAGCACTTAAGTAAATATCAGTATAATCATCAATACCATCATTATCATAATCAATATTACTTTTTATATTAGGAATATTAAAGTCTTCATTAGTATAAGTTTTTCTAGTTAAAAAATAAAATATCAATAATAAAAGTAAAATAAAAATAAATATAATAATAAAATATATAAATCTTTTTTTCATAAAGTAATTATATAATAAACAGAATAAAAAGTAAATAACATTATAATTAATAAAAAAAAGAACAATAAAATAACAATTAGCATAAAATATAATGTCATAAGAGAAATCTTATGTTTAATATAAAATTAGTCCCCGTAAGTGGGGACTATTTTAAATAAAATAAAAAAAATACTTGCAATTTAAAAAAAGAATAGTTATAATGTAACACAGGAAGGACGGGTTTTATGTCAAAAAAATTATTAATCGTGGAGTCACCACATAAAAGTAAAACAATAGAAAAATATTTAGGAAAAGAATTTAAAGTAGTATCATCCGTAGGACATATTAGAGATTTATCAACATCAGGAAAGTATGGATTTGGAGTAGATATTGATAATAATTTCAAACCAGATTATAAAATAATAAAAGGAAAAAGTAAATTAGTAAAAGAATTAAAAAAAGATGTAAAAGATGCTGATTTTGTATATTTAGCAACCGACCCAGATCGTGAAGGAGAGGCAATAAGTTGGCATTTATATGATACATTAGGTTTAAAAGAAAATAACTATAAAAGAATAGTATTTAATGAAGTAACAAAAAAAGCCGTATTAGCATCATTTGACAAAGCAAGAAAGATAGATGATAATTTAGTAAAATCACAGGAAACAAGAAGAATATTAGACAGAATAATAGGATTTAGATTAAGTAAATTAATGCAATCAAAAACAGGTGGAAAATCAGCAGGTCGTGTTCAATCAGTAGCATTAAAGTTAATTGTGGATAGAGAAAGAGAAATAGAGGCATTTATTCCAGAAGAATATTTTGAAATAGAAGCTCATTTTAATGATTTTGATGCCAAATTAGATACATATAATCATAAAAAAATAGAAATAAAAAAAGAAATAGAAGCAAAAGAAATATTAAGTAAATTATCAAATGCTTTTAAAATAGAATCAGTAGAAAAAAAAGAAAAAGCCAAAAAAAGTAAATTTCCTTTTACTACAAGTACATTACAGCAGGAAGCTTCATCAAAATTAGGATTTTCTTCAAAGAAGACTATGATGATAGCACAAAAATTATATGAAGGAATAAACTTAAAAGATGAAGCAGTAGGTTTAATATCTTATATGAGAACTGATTCAATAAGATTATCAGATGATTTTGTTAAATCAACATATTCATATATAAAAGATAATTATGGAAGTGAGTATGTAGGATATGTAAAAAAGAGTAATAAAACAGAAAATGTTCAAGATGCACATGAAGGTATAAGACCAACAGATATTAATAATGTACCCGAAAAAATAAAAGAATACTTAAGTAATGATGAATACAAATTATATAGTTTAATATATTATAGAACTTTAGCATCATTAATGAAAGATGCTAAGATAGAAGCTACTTCAGTAATCTTAGATAATAATAATTATCAATTTAAAGCAAATGGTCAAGTACTAGTATTTGATGGATATCTAAAAGTTTATAGTAAATATGAGGATAGTGAAGACAAAATATTACCAGACTTTAGTACATATAAAAGTAATGTAGTAGTGGCAAATAATATAGAGTATACTTCACATACAACAAAGCCACCAGCTAGATATACTGAAAGTAAACTAATAAAAGAAATGGAAGAATTAGGAATTGGAAGACCATCAACATATGCTAAAACAATTGATACAATTGAAGAAAGAGGATATGTAACCTTAGTAGACAAGAAATTCGTTCCAACAGAAGTAGGAATAGAGACAACAGATAGACTTCAAGAATTCTTTAAAGATATAATAAATGTAGAATATACAAAAAACATGGAAGATGATTTAGATAAAATAGCAGATGGTGATTTAGAATGGAATAAATTATTAGAACTATTTTATAAAACTTTTGAACCAAAAGTAGAACTTGCTTTCAAAAATATGGAAAAGAAAAAGCCAAAAGAAACAGGAGAATTATGTCCAAATTGTGGAAGCCCATTAGTAATAAAAAGAAGTAGATATGGTGAATTTATAGCTTGTTCTAATTATCCAACATGTAAATATATAAAGAATAATGAAGAAGAAAAAGAAAAAAAAGAAATAATGGAATGTCCAAAATGTGATGGAAAAATAATAGAAAAAAGAACAAAAAGAGGAAAAACATTTTATGGATGTTCTAATTATCCAAAATGTGATTTTGCTAGTTGGGATAAACCAATTAAAGAAAAATGTCCTACTTGTGCAGGCACATTAACTATAAAAAAAAATAAAATAAAATGTATTAATTGTGATTATGAAAGAACTAATGAATAAATTAGTTCTTTTAATCTAGGTAAGCCTAAGGTCTTACCTAGTAATTTATAGCCTGTAGTCTATAAATTAA
>CAMFBT010000048.1 GCA_945948625.1 uncultured Mycoplasmatota bacterium
CCCCATACTGGAAGACTTTGATCATATGCAAAATCACTATATATTTTTATATATACTCTTTCTGGACTTGGATTATAATCATATGGAAATAATGTCCAATATATTATTTGATAACCATCACTAGTATTTACTACAAAATTACTTATATCATAACTTAATGTATAAGTATTATTTCCATATTCAGATATACCAAAACATAATTCTACTCCATTATCTATATAGTTAAATCCATTCTGGTATTTCTTTTCACTAAAACTATCATTTATATTATAGTAATTATTAAAAGTATATTCTTTATCATTTAGTTTTACTTTAAAATTACTTATCTGGCTAGTTCCTAAATTATAGTATGGTTTATATCCTTCTGTTCCTTCATTTAATTTTGTTTTCCATACTTCGGTTACATGTGCAGTACCAGTATTATCTACATAGATATTCATATCTATATTGAATATTTCATTTGCTAAGATAATATTTGGTATTAAAAATAATACCAAGGTAAATAATATTTTTTTCATATTGAACTCCTATCAAAAAAGGGCTATATTAAGCCCTAAAATTTAACTTGTGGATTTTCTTTATCCTTTTCATCAGCATTAAAGAAATCTATTTTTTCAAATTTAAATATAGAAGCTATTATATTTGATGGGAACTGTTCTCTTAAATTATTATAAGTTAAAACAGTATCATTATAGAATCCTCTAGCATAACTAATTTTATCTTCAGTTTCTTTTAAATCATTTTGTAGTGATTTAAAGTTTTCATTTGCTTTTAATTCAGGATATGCTTCAGATAGTGCAAATAATTTATTTAATGCACCAGTAACAGCATTTGATGCTTCTAACTCTTCATTTATTCCACTTGCTGTAGTCATCTTATTTCTTGCTTCTATTACTTCTTTGAATGTTTTCTCTTCGTGTTTAGCATAACCTTTAACAGTTTCTACTAAATTAGGAATCATATCACTTCTTCTCTTTAATTGTACATCAATTTGAGAAAATTGGTCTCTTACTTTATTTCTTGCATTTATTAAATTATTATATACTCCAATAGCATAAAAGACTAAAACAAGAATGATTCCAATTATTATGATAATTATAATTGTACCGATTTCCATATTTATTTCCTCCTTCTTTTATCATAAATAAATGATATCATATTTTTTTATAAAAGTAAATATGATTGTAATAATTATTTATTTTATTTTATTAATAATATTAGATGCTGCGACTATTCCATCATTACTTGCAGTTATAAGTTGATAATATTCTTTTTTTATGACATCTCCTATAGCATAAACATTATCTTTACTAGTCATATAATTTTCATCTACTAATATATAATCATTTTCTTTTTTAACATTAAAGTATTCACTATTAGGAGTGCTTCCTATTGCTAAAAATACTCCATCTACTTTTATTTTTTTCTTATCATTTATTGTTACTGATATTAGTTTATTTTCTTTAATATTGTAATTAGTTATTTTACTATTATATAATACTTTGATGTTTTTAGTATTTATTACTGTATCAATTAAATATTTTTCTCCAGTAAAATTATTTCTTCTATGTACTATAGTTACTTCTTTACATATACTTGATAGATAAATAGCTTCGGTTAATGCAGAATTTCCTCCTCCTACCACTACTACTTTTTTATCTTTATAAAAGAAGCCATCACATAGAGCACATGTACTAATTCCTTTTCCAAGTAATTTTTCTTCATCTTTTAAGCCTAATAGTCTACTTTTTCTACCAGTTGCTATTATTAAATATTCATATTCTATATTATCATTAATGATTTTTTTATCTAAATTAATGTTATCTATATTTTTAAATATGATTTTAATATCTAAATTATTTATTTGATTATAAATATTCATAGCAAGATCTGGTCCTGATATTTTTTCATATCCTGGATAGTTTTCAATACTTGGTATTAGATTTAGTGTTCCTCCTGGTGCACTTTTTTCTATTATTAATGGTTCTATTCCTCCTCTTTTTAAATATATGGCACTTGTCATACCTGCTATTCCAGAACCAATTATAACTGCTTTGTATTTTTCCATATTTTCCTCCTACATAATATTATACCTATAATACCAATTAATACTAATATAATTGATACTATTTGACTAATTCTAAAAGATGCAAAATATAGGCTATCTGTTCTTAGTCCTTCTATAAAGAATCTTCCTATTCCATACCATATGAAATAAATAAATAGAAGTAATCCTTTGTGATTAAAATTATCTTTCTTTCTAATTATTAATAAAATAATAAAACCTAATATACACCATATTGATTCATATAAAAATGTTGGTATATAATAGAAGCCATTAATATTCATTCCTTCAATTATAAAATTAGGAAGGTGCATATTCTTTAAATGTTCATATGTAGTTAATGCACCATGTGCTTCTTGATTAATGAAATTACCCCATCTACCAATTGCTTGTCCTAATATTAGATATGGAACTAAAGTATCAAAAGTAAGTAAAATATCTTTTTTCTTCTTTTTGCAATAATATATTGTAAAAATTATTGAAGCTATTACTGCTCCATATATGGCAAGACCTCCTTCCCATATTTTAAATATACTAAGAAAATCTCCTTTAAAAATAGAATAATTAAATATTACATAATATATTCTTGCTCCTATTACTGAAATTGGTATTAAATAAAAGATCAAATCTAAAAGAAATTCTTTTCCTAAACCATTTTTTTCTGCCTTCTTACATGAAAAATATATTCCTATAAGTATTGCAATTATAATTAAAACAGAATACCAATATATAGTAATTGGTCCAATACTAATTAATTCTCTATGCATTATTTTATCACCATAATTATAATATCATATTTATATTGAAAATAAAAGTAGAAATATATCTAAAAATTAAAACTAGAAAGTTTTTAAAGCTTTCTAGTTATTTTTTA
This sequence comes from uncultured Mycoplasmatota bacterium, assembly GCA_945948625.1. Lineage (GTDB taxonomy): Bacteria > Bacillota_I > Bacilli_A > RF39 > UBA660 > CAG-302. The sequence continues at coordinate 2,940 of CAMFBT010000048.1, forward strand.
TTTTTTCAATATATTTGTTAACTTTTGAAGACCAATTTGGATCTTCTGCATATTTAGGATTCATCTCTTCAGCAGTCATAAGTCCATAATCTACATATTTATTCTTAATATTTAGAATAAATCCATAAATACCATCTTCTAGTGTATCAAAAGCTTGATATTCACCACATCCAGTTCCTTTTTGACCACCTACATTATTACATGTTTTTGCTAAATAAGAACAATCCCATGTACATCCTGTCTCATGCATTGCTATAGCAACTGCTAGATATGGATCTACTCCTAGTTCAATTGAATATTTAGCAAATATTTCTCCTTTTCCTGATAAATCAGAAGATAATGTTCTATTTAATTTTTCTGTTAATTCTTCCATTGTTAAATTATCATATACTTCTATTCTTTCAGGAACTATTTCTTGTATAGTTTCTTCTTCGCTAGTTAAATCTAAATCAACTACTTCTTCTTTATATATTGTTGGATTATACAATTCTTGTGCCAACACAATTTCATTTTTATTATTTAATTCATTATAGTAATATAAACTTGATGCAAATCCTAAAGTTAATATTGAAGCCATACTTGCTCTTATGAGCGCACTTGGTTTCATTTTTTCACTTCTTTCCGTCTTTCAAAAAAGACGATTGTTATTATAGCAAATTATTTTTATTTTGTCAAATTAGATAACTCTTCTGACATCAATGATAGGCATAATATATAGACTTGTTACTACTATTCCAACATTGGAATTAAGGGCATGAACTAATTTTTCATCACCTATATAAATTGCTGCATGACATACTACACCATCATATCCTGATACTACTATATCTCCTGGCATTATATTATTTAAATCTATATGTGTACCAACATGAGCTTGTTCTGGAGCTGATCTTGGTAAATAAACTCCATAATTAGCATAAACTAATTTAGTAAATCCAGAACAATCAGTACCATTAGTTAAAGAGTTTCCTCCATATACATATGGACCACCTACAAACTGCATTGCATAATTTATAACCTGATTAGAAATAATTTCATTATAAGGAATTTCTTCAACACTTGCCGCTAGATTAATGCTATAAACTTCCTCTTCTGAAACTTCTTCTATCTCAGATTCTTCACTTGTTTCTTCTTTGCTAATACTTAATGGTTGTACTTTAAGTAATTCACTTGTAGGAAGAGATAACATTTCCATTGTTATATCTTCTTTATTTTTTATTTCTCTCATTGAAAGAAGTTCATTACTTAAAATAATTTCTTGTTCGCTCCCCTTAATATTGCAATCGTAAAATGCATAACATAGAACTCCAAGTAATAGAGTCAGTGCTGCAATTTCCATTTTATGCTTTTTCACTTCTACACCTCATTTTTTAGCGGACAAGAACTATCTTAACATAAATGGAAATCTTTGTCAAATACAAAATTATAAACCCTTATAAAATAAGGGTTTATAGATATCAATAATTATTTATCATTATTATATATTATTAAATTATGTTGTGCTCTTGTACAAGCAACATAGTATAAATATTTGTCTTTTTCTTGATATTTATTATCTATATCTGTATATATTATTACTGAATCAAATTCAAGACCTTTTGCTATATACGATGGTACTACAACTAAATCTCTTTTTATATGACTAAAGCCATCTATTAGTACTATATCTGTATTATCTTTTAATAAGTTATATACATCTTCTGCTTCTTTATCATTTTTTGTAATAATTGCAATGCTTTTTGATGTATTTTTTAAGTTATTAATATCAGTCAAGAAATCATTTTTAGTGACATTATTTCTAAATATAATGTCACTAGCTTTATCATTTCTAATAGAAGTAACATGACTTAATCCTAATATTTTATTTGTATAATCTATTATCTTACCAGTAGAACGATAAGTTTTAGTTAATGTAATATATTTTGAAGAATCAAATATACTAGTAAGTTCTTCTAAAGAGTTATATTTATAATAAGGATTTATTGTTTGATTTGTATCTCCTAATATTGTGTAATTAGAAGTTTTAAATGTCTTTTTAATGATTAAATATTGAAGTTTATTATAGTCTTGTGCTTCATCTATAACTATTTGTTTTATAACATGATTAGTATTAAATCCTACTAGAAGACTTTTAATATATAAAAATATACATGCATCTTCATAGTATAAATACTTATCATTTACTTTTTCTTTATGTTTATATTTAAAATAATTACTATTATAAAAATCATTAAAAATTACTTTTAGATCTAATTTTATATTTAATAATTCTTTTAGTTTTTTCTCAATTGAACTAGCATTTTTTATACTACCTTTATAATTGTTACTAGCTATTCTTTTACTTATTTCTTTTATTCTTTCAAATAGAGGAAAATTCTTATATTTATAAGTTAACATGTTATTTAATTCATCGATATCTACTTCTATAAAATCATCATATTCTAACTTATTAGTGAATTTAACTTTAGTAAGTAAATTATTTATATAATCATCAATATCATTAATTATTTCATCTGATTGTTTATATTTTATTAGATTATAATCACTAATATTGTCTTTATAATATCTAGATATGAAATCAGTAAAGTTTTCAATATCTTTATATTCATTTATATTTTGACATAGTAAATCATAAAAAGTCATATCATAAGTATTTTCTTCTCCTAATTCTGGAAGTACATTAGATATATATTCTGAAAATACTTTATTAGGAGTAAATACTACTACATTATTTGAAGTTAAATTTGGTATTCTATATAATAGAAAAGCTATTCTATGAAGGGCTACACTTGTTTTACCAGAGCCCGCTATTCCTTCTACAATTAAGTTTTTATCTTTGGTATTTCTAATTACTTTATTTTGTTCTTCTTGAATTGTATTAACTATATTTTTCATTTTATCTGATGATTCTTCCGCTAATACTTTTTGAAGTAAACTATCACTTATATTTAAATCATTATCAAAAATATTTTTTAACTCTGCATCTTCAATTATATATTGTCTTTTTCTAGTAATTTCTCCTTTTATTATACCTGCTGGTGCCTTATAATATGCTGGTCCTGTTTCAAAGTCATAAAACATACTACATATTGGGCTTCTCCAATCATGAACATAATAATTTAGTTTATCTTCTATATGAGTAATACCTATATAGATATCTTCTTCGCCTTCATTATCTTTAAATCTAATAGAACCAAAATATGGCTTATTTTGTACTCTAAATAGTCTTTGAAGATAATTACCTTTACTTTGCATAATTGTTACTTGTAAATCGGATTCTGCCATCATGTTCCTCATTTCAGTTGGATCCATTTCAGCATGAGTATCCCATATTAACTTTTTGAATTCTAGTACTTTGGAATCATCATCATATAATTCTTGTCCTAATTTAGATATTTTCTTTCTAACTAAACTGACTGTCTTATTTAGATAATTCTTCTCTCTTTCAAATTCTTCTCTTTCAACCTTCATAAATACCTCCTTCTATAAACAACGACAAAAAACTACAATTATATGTAGCTTTTCTTATGATGAATAGTTTAACTTAAGCAAATGTCTATTTCATTGTATTACTTTTTATTCATCTTGTCAATTATTTTTTACTTTTGTTAAAGTATTTAAACAAAAAAAGAGAAATAAATCTCTTTCTAACTAGTTAAAGTAGCATTCTCTCCTGTTGCATATAAATCAAATGA
>CAMFBT010000049.1 GCA_945948625.1 uncultured Mycoplasmatota bacterium
ATCAGACTTATTTCAGTTTTTTTTATAAAAACGGAATTCCAAATAAAAATTAACAGTTTATTCATAAAAATAATAAATAGTATTTACAAACTACTAAAATTATTATATAATTTAGTAGTAATGCCAGCCTGGCGGAATGGTAGACGCGGTAGACTCAAAATCTACTACTAGTGATAGTGTGAGGGTTCAAGTCCCTTGGCTGGTACCAATTATAAGTTTAAAATCTAACTAAAAAAGTTAGATTTTTATTATGGTGACCGAAAAGTGACCGAAAAGTGACCGAAAGGTGACTGAAAGGTGGTCGAAAAGTGGTCGAATGAGTTGATATTTTTAGTGTTTTAGAAGAAAAATTATATTAAATAGTATGATTGATAATAAAATTATTAAGACAATTGGATCAGGCAAAAATACTTATTATATATTAAAATAAATGTCTATTAATAATGTACTTTAGTGAGAAGAAAAAACTTCTCACTTTTTTCTTCCTTATTTTATAGGATATAAGAAGAAAAATACACGAACAGTTAACTTTTTATCAAAAATAAAAAACATCAAAAAAACATTTTTTTAAGAAACATCAATATTTATAAAATAAGAAAAAAATAAAAAATAGTTAACATATATTTTTAATAAAAATATACATAAAGTCTTTAAAATCAAGCATTTATAAGAAATAATATACAAAAATTAATAAAAAATAAAAATTAAAAAAATAAGAAAATGAAAAAAATAAAAAAATATAAAATGTCAAAAATGTCAAAAATGTAAAAAAATAAAAAAAGCGAACAAAATGTATTGACAAAGATAAAATGCTAATATATAATTATGCTTGTAAGGTAGGAGGAAGTTATGATAGAGACAGAAGAAAAATTAGAAACTATTGAAGTTGTAAAAAGAAATGGTAAGAAAGTAGAATTCGATGGAACTAAAGTTGCACTTGCAATTAAAAAAGGCTTCGATAGTATCTTAATAGATGATGAAAAAAAATATAATGAAAAAGATATTCAAAAAATATATCAAGCAGTAATTAAAAAGATTGCAAAAGAATATTTATCAGTTGGAAAAATAAAAATAGAAGAAATACAAGATTTAATTGAAGATAGTTTAAAAAAATATGGATATGATGATGTATACGAATCATTTTCAGAATATCGTCAAAGAAGAGCAGCAGCAAGAATAGCTTTTAGAGATGATAAAGTCCAAGCAAAATTACAAAAAAGTATTGAAGGATTAGGATTAAAATCTGCGAATGAAGAAGATTCAAAAAGAGAGAATGCCAATATTGATGGTAATTCTGCAATGGGAACAATGCTTCAATTTGGAAGTACTATATCAAGAGTATTTACCGAAACTTATTTAATGAAGAAGAAATTTGCTGAAGCACATGATAATGGAGATATACATATTCATGATATGGATTTTGAAGCAATGGGAACTACTACTTGTATGCAAATAGATTTGAATAAACTATTCAAAAATGGTTTTTCTACAGGACATGGACATTTAAGAGAACCAAAAGACATCATGAGTTATTCAGCACTAGCGGCAATTGCTATCCAATCTAACCAAAATGATCAACATGGTGGACAATCAATACCAGCATTTGATTATTATATGGCACCAGGAGTACTTAAAACATTTAAGAAAATGTTTAAACAAGCAGTATATGAACTATTAGATTTTAGTGATTTTATAAGTTTTATTAATATGGATAGAGTTGAGAAAGAAATTGATAAACTTACTAGTATTGATATTGATATAACTATATTTGAATCAATATATAAAGATAGTACTGAAGTAAAAAGAATATTTGAAAAAGGATACGAAACAGCCTATAAAAAAACAGATAGACAAACATATCAAGCTATGGAAGCATTTGTTCATAATTTAAATACAATGCATTCAAGAGCAGGAGCTCAAGTACCATTTTCAAGTATTAACTTTGGTACAGATACTTCACCTGAAGGAAGAATGGTAATAAAGAATTTCTTATTATCAATAGATGCCGGACTTGGTAAAAACGAAACACCAATATTTCCAATATCAATATTTAAAGTAAAAAAAGGTGTTAACTATGAAAATACTGATCCAAACTATGATCTATTTAAATTAGCTTGTAAAGTATCTGCTAAAAGATTATTCCCTAACTTCTCATTTATGGATTCATCGTTTAATAAACCATATTTTAAAGGAGACTATAATACAGAAGTAGGATATATGGGATGTAGAACTAGAGTAATTGGCAATGTTGTAGATGAAGATAAAGCAGTTACACCTGGTCGTGGTAATTTATCATTTACTTCAATTAATTTACCAAGAATTGGTATTAAACACGGTATAGTAAGAAATGATAATACTGATATGAAAGGTTTCTATGAGGAATTATCTGAACTTATGGATTTAGTAAAAGATCAATTATTAGAAAGATTTGAAATACAATGTAATAAAAGATTATATAATTTTCCATTTTTACTAGGACAAGGTGTATGGATAGACTCAGATAAGTTAAAACCAAATGATAGATTAAGAAAAATATTAAAACATGGTACACTATCAATAGGATTTATTGGACTTGCTGAATGTCTTAAAGCATTAATCGGAAAACATCATGGTGAGAGTGAAGAAGCCCAGAAATTAGGACTTGAAATAGTAGAATTTATGAGAAAAAAATGTGATGAATATGCCAAAGAATATAAATTAAATTTTACATTATTAGCAACCCCTGCAGAAGGATTATCAGGAAGATTTGTTAATATTGATAAAGCAGTATATGGAAAAATTAAAGGTGTAACTGATAAAGAATATTATACAAATTCATTCCATGTACCTGTATATTATAATATATCAATAGTAAATAAAATAAAGAAAGAAGGTCCATATCATAAATATACAAATGCTGGACATATTAGTTATATTGAGTTAGATGGAGATACTACAAATAACTTAGAAGCATTTGAAAAAATAATAAGATTAATGTATGAAAATGATATGGGATATGCCGCTATTAACCATCCTGTAGATAGAGACCCTGTATGTGGTTATGTTGGAGTAATTGGAGATATATGTCCAGGATGTGGTAGACATGCTTATGAAGGAGTCCCAATTGAAAAAGTAAATAATTATAAAAATAATTGTAATTGTTAAAAAAATTAAAGAATTAAAGAAAGAGGTAAATAAAATGAAAGAAGAAACAAAAGAAAAATTAGTAGGTGAGGGTGTAGGTTTTGAAAGAATAAGAAGAATTACTGGTTATCTAGTAGGTACTGTAGATAGATTTAATAATGGTAAGAGAGCAGAAGAAAGAGATAGAGTAAAACACGGTACAGAAGGATTAATAAATAGTAAATAATGAAAATAAGACTTGCTTCCCCAGTCCTTATGCCAGATAGCATAGTAGATGGAGAAGGAATAAGAGCAGTATTATGGACTCAAGGATGTCGTCATAAATGTCCCGGATGTCAAAATCCTCAAACACATTCATTTGAAGATGGATTTATAATAGATATAGAGGAAATAAAACAGCAAATTGATGAGTTAGAAGGACAAGATGGAATAACCTTTTCAGGAGGAGATCCTTTCTACCAAGTAGAAGAATGTATTGAAATAGCTAAATATATCAAAAAAAAGAATATGAATATTTGGTGCTATACAGGTTTTACCTATGAAGTTTTACTTAATCTTGCTAAAGAAAATCCTAAAATAATAGAATTTTTAAAACTAATAGATGTATTAGTAGATGGACCATTTATTTTAGAAAAGAAAAGCTTAGATAGTATTTTTAGAGGTTCCACCAATCAAAGAATAATAGATACAAAGGAAAGTCTAAAAAATAAAAAAGTAACTTTAGTAGATAAGTATTATATAGAAAAGAAAACAAAAAATAAGAGAGATAGAATATATATTTAATCTCTCTTTTTAATATTTTTTATAACATATATAAAGAATTATCATCTTGATATGTATTATAATTATTACTATTTAATTTTTGTTCAATTGCCTTAATTCTATTTTCTAAAGAATTAATCTTATTATTTATTTCAACAATAGGATTATTCATAGAATCATTTGATGGCATCATCATATTATTTTGCATTAAAGCACCTGGAGGTAATTGCATACCATAATTACCATACATCATATTACCAGGAATATTTTGATAATAACCTCCATACATCATATCTCTTTCAGTCATATAAAATACCTTCCTTTTTATAATATTATATGTAAAAACAAAAAGAAAAGACAATAATTATCTTTTCTTTTTCTTCATAATAAGAGTTTTACGAACTGGTAATTCTTTTCCCTCTAAATCTTTATCTTCAAGTAAAGCAAGAGAAACACAATTAATATTAGATTTATTTGAAGTAATATTTCTTTTAATTTGTTTTAGTACTTGTATTTTATCATTATTATCAAGTAAATAAAAGTATTCAACAATCTTCTTTTCTTTTGATAAAACATTTCCATTATCATCTTTAGTTTTACTATTAGTAACTTTTTCACTAATTTCAGCATCAATAATTTTTTCTTTACTAGTAGAAATATTATTCCTATCAAGACTTTCTACTAAAGAATTAATATTACTATTTGCTTTAGCTAATTTCAATTTCATATTTCTCTTCTTTTTAGTAATATCAATAATAGTATATAAAGTATTAACACCTAAACAACCAGCAATATATATTAGTAAAGAAATTAAATTAAAAGGAATAACACCAAAAGAAAAAGCAAATAATCCAACTATAGTAAGTATACTAAAGTTAAATATACCTTTAAAAATAGCCTCCTCTTTTACATTAAAAGGATTATCTAAATAATAAATATCCTTACTTAAATCTCCATTATATGGTATGTCTTTCATATATAATTCCTCCTTTTCAAGTACTATTATTATATTATATAAAATTATTTAATGCAAGTGCTAAAATTATATGTTATAATAAAACATAGGAAGGTGATATAATGACATATTACAAAATAGTAAATAATAATGGAGTAAATTATATAATAAAAAATGAAGTAGCCTTTGATAAAGAAAAAATAGAAAAATTAAGACTTAAACTATTAAGTACTTGTAGTGAAATAGTTTTTCATAAATATAAAACTACAAATCCATATTCTATAGTAGAAAATGAAATAATAAGAGATTTTAAATGCAAAGAAATAGGAATAAGACATGGAAAAGGTTATGAACCAGATTTACCAGAATATCAAGTAGAATATTACGAGTATATACCTCCAGTTGAAGTACTCTTGTTAAAAGAAATAATAAGGGGAGATAATAATAGTCTTGTATATTTATTAGATAGATTAAATAATGTTAATGAAGATATAATTAAGATAAGTAATCCAAAAGTAGAAGAATTAAATAAATTAGATAAAGAAATAGAAATAGAATTAAAAAATAATAATATTAGTTTAGAAGAAAAAGCCAACAAATTATTAAATATAAACTTTAAAAAGAAATTACTAGAGGAGCAAATAACTTTAAATAAAAATCAGAAACCAATTGAGTTATACTATAAAGAAATAAAATCTTTATTTATATATATTCCAACAGATATGCTACTACTAGAAGATTTAAATAGAGTATTAACTTTTTTCTCATATGAAAAAGATAATGAAAAAGAATTAAATAAAAACATAAATAGAATACTTAAAAAAAATGACAAATAAGTCATTTTTTTTGTAAAGTATATTTTAAAAATAATTAAAATGTAGTACAATAAATATGGTGATAGAAAATGCATTCATATGTTGTTGAATATTTAAATGAAAATGAATTTAAAAAAATAGAAAGATCTCTAAAAAAATATAATATGCTAGCATATAAAAAGTTAATATTTGATTATGTACCATCTCTTCGTGATGGTAATTTTCAAGGAGTAATAGTATCAAAAGATAGTAAAGAGGGTATTATCAAGTATGAATTAAAACTTCCTACTGATAGAATGTTCTCAAAAGTACATGGAGATATAATTCTTCATTATACTGTATATGAAAATCAAAAATTAATAATGTTAAATACTATTACACCAGAAGAAATATTATCTGAAGGACATCAAAAAGAATTAACTACATATAAAGGAGTAATGTTATCAAAATCACATGCTGATAGAGATATGTTTAAAATAAACTTACTAAATAGTATGAATAAAAATGGCTTTTTAAATATAAGTAAAAGAGCTTTAATAATATTATCTTCAATTTTTATAATTTTAATAATTTTAATTATATATCTAATTATAAAGTAGGAATATCATGAATGAAGTAAGAGAATCATGGGAAGACATAATTGATATTATTTCTTCATTAGCAGGAGATAATTATATTACTAGAAAATTATATATTAATGATTATGGTAGAGGTATTATTAAATATAATAATAGAGAATGGACTTCAGATAATGGAAAAATTGTTGTATTAGGAAAAGAAAAAGATATTTCTTTTCTTCCTAATAATGAAGTTTATGAAATATATAAATTAAGA
>CAMFBT010000050.1 GCA_945948625.1 uncultured Mycoplasmatota bacterium
GGATGAACTGGTCCTACAGGAGCAACTGGAGCAACAGGCCCAACTGGACCAACGGGTCCAACTGGAACGGCAGGACTAATTGGAGCGACAGGACCAACCGGACCAACCGGAGCACCAGGATTAACTGGAGCAACAGGACCAACCGGACCAACGGGTCCAACTGGAGCAACCGGACCAACAGGACTAACGGGTCCAACTGGAGCAACCGGACCAACAGGCCCAACAGGACCAACTGGAGAAGATGGAACAGCTGATACTATAACAATACGAAATACGACAACCGGAGATCCTGGAACAGATGCTTCAGTAACAGATACAACAGGTGGAGCAAATCATATTTTAGATTTTGTAATACCTCGTGGTTTTGATGGCGAAGATGGACCAACAGGCCCAACTGGACCAACCGGACTAACCGGAGCAACAGGGCCAACTGGTCCTACCGGACCAACAGGTACATGTGAATGTACATGTATGCAGACAGGGGAACTAATAACAAATGGAGGTATGGAAACTAGAACAAATGATAAACCATCAAATTGGACTTTTACTAATCCAGATGGAATAACATCTATTACTAGTCAAGGAAGAGTACATTCTGGTTCTTGGTCAGTAAGCATTGAAAACGAATCAGCTATATCTCAAACAATTTCAGTAGCAGAAGGAGGATGCTTTTACCTTTTATCATTCTTTGCAAAAGGAGAAGGAAGCCAAGTAGGATTAACAGCAACATTAGTATTTGAAACAACAACAGGACCAGTAACTGGTGGAACAATTACACTAAGACAGCAAGATATTACAAGTTCGAATAGAAATTTCACTTATTATCAACTTATTACTTCAAGAGCACCACAAAATACCACTGGAATAACAGTTACGTTTTTAGTAAATGCAGAAGTAGAACAATCACTAGACTTAGATGATGTATCATTAATTGTGGCATAAAGATATAATTAACAAGAGCAAAACTTTTATAACATAAAGTTTTGCTCTTTAACATTAAAAAAATAAACTTTACAAATAAAAAAAAATTATATATAATATAATTAATTAGGAATAATTCCTAATTGTATAAAAATAAAATATATTTGTAAATATAAGAGATGGAGGAAGAAAAATGGCAAAATATAAATGTGATATATGTGGATATATTTATGATGAAGAAAAAGAAAAGGTTAAATTTAAAGATTTACCAGATGATTGGAAATGTCCAATATGTTTTGCACCAAAAAGTATGTTCAAATTAGTTGAGGAACAAGAAAATCAAAGAGAAACAAAAGAAAAAGAAAGTAGTAATGAATTAGAAAATTATTTAAATGAATATAGTCGTAGTTCAGATGACAAAGAAAAAAGTATGTTAGATATACATACTATGGCAATAACTGGAAAAAGTATTATATCTGCTATGGGGACATCATTACCAGTAGTAAGTTGGAATGATATTCTAATACTTGGAGGTCAGTTAAATAAAATGCCACTTTTAGAAAATGAAGAAGTAAGTTTAAAAACTATTATTGGAAAAAATGCTAAAAAACCTATGATATTAGATACACCAGTTTTTGTTTCACATATGTCTTTTGGAGCATTATCAAAAGAAGCAAAAACAGCACTAGCAATCGGAACAAAAAAAGTAAAAACTGCTATCTGTAGTGGTGAAGGTGGAATATTACCAGAAGAATTTGAAAATTCTTATCAATACATTTTTGAATATGTACCAAATAAATATAGTGTAAACGATGAAAATCTAAAAAAGGTAAGTGCAATAGAAATAAAAATTGGTCAAGGCACTAAACCAGGAATGGGTGGACATCTTCCAGCAGAAAAAGTAACAGAAGAAATAGCAAAAATAAGAGGAAAAAAGATGAATGAAGATGTAATTAGCCCATCTAAGTTTATAGAAGTTGAAACAAGAGAAGATTTAAAAAATCTAGTAAATGAATTAAGAACTAAATCAGAAGGAAGACCAATTGGTATCAAATTGGCAGCAGAACATATTGAAGAAGACTTAGAATTTGCTTGTTATGCACAACCTGATTTCATTACTATTGATGGAAGAGGTGGTGCAACCGCAGCAAGTCCAAAAATTATAAAAGATGCAACAACAGTACCCACAATATATGCACTATATAGGGCTAGAAAATATTTAGATGAACATAATCAGGATATATCTTTAATTATAACTGGAGGGCTTAGAACATCTAGTGATTTTGCTAAGGCCATTGCAATGGGAGCAGACGGAATAGCTATTGCAACAGCAGCAATGATAGCAATAGGATGTCAGCAATATAAAACATGTAATAATGGAAGATGCCCAGTAGGAATAGGTACACAAGATCCCGAATTAAGAAAAAGATTTGATATAGAAAAAAGTAGTAAGAGATTAGAAAATTACTTTAATGCAGTAAATGACGAACTTAGAACATTTGCCAGAATGACTGGAAATGATGATATTCATAAATTAAGTAATTACGATATTGTAACCACAAATGATGATATTTCAAAATATACAAATATAAAACATGTGTAATAGAAAAAATATATAAAATACTTTTTACACTAACATGTCAATAACTAAAAAATATGTAGAAAAAGATAAAAAAAAATGTTATAATTATGTTGAGGTAGAATTATGAAAAGATTACTAATAGCAATAACATTTTTTTTATCTTTTATTAATATAGGCTATGCTGCTACTGGTACAGTATATTGTCCAGATGATGATGAACCTGTTAGCTTAAGAAGTAGTGCTGGAGGAACATGGATAGGTGGATTAGTATGTAATAGTCAGCTAGAAGTATTAGATACTAATGGCGGATCTACTGATAATTGTCCAATATGGTATAAAGTTAGTCAAGGAATACTTACTGGTTATGCATGTGGGAATTATATAAAAATAAATACAACTAGTACTACTGAAGAGGGAGAAGTATTATGTATTGAAGATACATCCCCATTAGGAGTTTATAGTGATACAAGTAGAACAACTAAATTAACAGGATTAAGTTGTAGTACAAGGGTAGAAGTATTAGATAAAAATGCAGGAGCAGATGGAAAAGGAACTTGTCCTACAAGTTTATATAAAATAAAATATGGAAATATAACAGGATATGTATGTGGTAAATACATAGGAAAAGTAGCGGATAATGTTGATTTAGATACAACAGATTTAAATAAATACCGTGAAAGTTTAAAAAATAGTGGATTTCCAGATAGTTATTTAGATGATTTAGTTAAATTACATGCATTATATCCAAATTGGAAGTTTATTCCATATACAACTAATTTAGATTTCAATACTATACTAAATAAAGAATATGACGGATATTACAAAGGATGGAGTTTAATTGAAGATTATTATGGCAATTTAGATGGATTAAAATCTACTGATAGTTGGTCTTATAATTATTTTACAAATATATTTAGTACTAATTTTTCAGGTGGTGGTTCTAGATGGTATGCTGCTAGTAAAGAAACAATAGCATATTATATGGATCCAAGAAACTTTTTAAATGAAAGAAATATTTTTATGTTTGAAGACCTATCATATAATCCTTCTTATCATACAAAAGAAGGAATAGAAAATATGCTAAAAAATACATTTATGGAAAACAAATATGCAGATAGTGAAAAAACAAAAACATATGCAGATGCTTTCTTAGATGCAGGAATAAAATATTCTATAAGTCCATATGTATTAGTATCAAGAGTAATTCAAGAAGTAGGAGCTTCTGGTAGCACTATAGTAAGTGGAACTGTCAGCGGTTATGAAGGTTATTATAATTTTTATAATATCGGAGCAACTGCTTCTGGTGGTGATAAAACTCAAACTATTATAAATGGATTAAAATATGCTAAAAATGAAGGATGGAATAGTCCATATAAAGCAATAGTAGGAGGAGCATCCTTCTTAGGAAATAATTATGTTGCAGCTGGTCAAAAAACAGAATATTTACAAAAATGGGATTTAGTAGGTCCAGAATATGTAAATCACCAATATATGCAAAATATTCAAGCACCATATTCACAATCATATAAAACTTATAGTGGTTATAATAGTACGAATCTATTAAATAGTGAATTTATTTTCTATATACCAACATTTAAAAGTATGCCTGATAAAACAGAATTCCCAAATACAGGTAATCCTAATAATTATTTATCAAGTTTAATAGTAAATAAAACTAGCTTATTTAGTAGTCCTACTAATGATAGAGAGTTTAATATAGAAGTAGAAAGTGATGTAACATCAGTTGAAATAACTGCTACTACAGTATATAGTGGTGCCTCTATAAGTGGATTAGGAACAGTAGCTTTAAATAGTGAAAATACAAAAATAGAATTAGTAGTAACTGCTGCTAATAATAGTACGAGAAAATATATAATAAATGTTACAAAAAAGAAACCTACTGAACCAATTGAACCAGAACCAACACCAGAGCCCGAGCCAACCCCAGATCCTGAACCTATAGAAAAAGTTTTAGTAAAAGATGTATTAGATAAAGCAAGTATTAAAATTAAAGATAATTATATATATGGCTTTGAAGTAGGAAAAAATATTGAAGAAACAATAAACAAATTAAAGAATATAGGATCAGAAGTAACTATAACATCATCAAAAGAGAATGGATTAATAGCAAGTGGTGATAAAATAAATATAAAAACCAATAGTGAAGAAAAAGAATGCATAGTAATCATTTATGGTGATGTAAATGGAGATGGTAAGATATCATCAGCAGATTATATAAATATAAAAAATCATATTATGGAAACACAAACATTAAATAATAATGAAAAAATATATGCTGATGCTAATAAAGATGGCAAGATATCATCAGCAGATTATATTGCTATAAAAAATCATATAATGGAAGTAAGTAAAATATCCCAATAGGAGGAAGAAATGAAAAAAGCAGTAAAATATTTAAGTTTAATAATATGCACCTTTATAATATCAATTAATTATGTAAAGGCAGCAAGCTATGATGTTACTGTTACAAGTAAAACTGTAACCGTAGGTAATAGTGTAACACTTACAATTAAAGGAAATGATTTAGCAGGAAGATTTGATTTATCTTCTTCAAATAGTTCTGTTGCTAGTTTATCTAATAATAGCTTATTCATAGATAAGAATAGTACATCCATAACAATTACAGCTAAATCAGTAGGAACAGCTACTATTACAATAATTCCAACAGATGTAACTGCTTATGATAATAATACTATAACTGGTAATAAAACAATAACTATTACAGTAAAAGATAAACCAACATCAAATCCTAGTACTGGAGGAAATAATTCAGGAACTACTACTAATACTACTCCCACTAAGAAAAAAAGTACAAACAATTATTTATCTAGTTTAACTATTGAAGGATATACTCTAGATAAAGAATTCAAAAAAGAAGAAACAGAATATTCTATAATGGTAGAGAATGATGTAAACAAGATAAAAATAAATGCCCAACTTGATGATTCAAGTGCTAAAGTAACTGGAATTGGAGAAGTAGAAGTAAAAGAAGGAATTAATAAATTAGAAATAAAAGTAACCGCAGAGAATGGAAGTACTAGAACATACACACTAAATGTAACAGTTAAAGAATTAAATCCTATTGAAGTAACAATAAATAAAAAGAAATATACCATTATAAGAAAAGAAGGAGAATTAGAACCACCAGAAAATTATGAAAAATCTTCTATTAAAATAGGAGAAGAAGAAGTATTATGTTATATAAATAAAAATACTAAAAATATAATTATTGGATTAACTGATGAAAAAGGAGTAAGTAAATTCTATTCATATAATAAAGAAACAAAAGAATATACTTTATATAATGGTTATAATATAGGTGGTATGAACATAAATATATTAGAAATGCCAGAAGAATTAATTCCTAAAGGATATATTAAAGTATCATTTAATTATAATAATAATAAATTAGATGGTTACCAATATATAAAGAAAAATCAAACATATGCTGCAGATGATAAAATTAAAGGTAGTGATTTCTATCTTATATATGGAATAAATGAAAAAACTGGAGAAAAAGCACTATATGTATATGATAAATTAGAAGGTACAATTCAAAGATTTAATAGTGATTTAGTAGAAGCATATAATGATGAAAATAATAAATATTTTATGTATATGTTAATATCATTAGCCCTATTAGCAGTATCAATAATAACTTTATCTATAGTGTTAATAAAACAAAAAAAGAATAAAACTAAATTTGCATAATATAATATAGTATCATTATAGTACTAATAATGAGAGAAAGAGATATAAGGATTTATATTTCTTTCTTTTTTGTAT
>CAMFBT010000051.1 GCA_945948625.1 uncultured Mycoplasmatota bacterium
TTATCAGTAACTACTCTACCTCTTGCTGTTCTCTTTAGATAACCTTGTTGTAATAAATATGGTTCATAAACATCTTCAATTGTAGATGCTTCTTCTCCAATTGATGAAGCTAAGGCTTCTAGTCCTACTGGTCCTCCATTAAATCTTTCAACAATAGCTAAAAGTAAGTTATAGTCTGTTTCATCAAGGCCTGTTTTATCTACTTTTAATTTTTCTAATGAGGTATCTAGTATTTCTTTATTAATAATACCATCTCCATATACTAATGCAAAATCTCTTACTCTTTTGAATAATCTATTAGCAATTCTTGGAGTTCCTCTACTTCTTTTAGCTAGTTCTCTAGCAGCATCATCAGTAATAGGTGTATCTAAAACTCTAGATGTTCTCTTAATAATTTGAAATAATTCATCTTCAGTATAAAAATTAAGTTTAGATACAATTCCAAATCTATCTCTTAAAGGACTAGATAGATCTCCTGCTCTAGTGGTGGCTCCTACTAAAGTAAAATGTGGTAAATTAATTTTTATATTTCTTGATGATCCTTCTGTACCTACAATTATATCTAGATAAAAATCTTCCATAGCGGGATATAATATTTCTTCAATATATCTAGGTATTCTATGTATTTCATCTATAAATAAAACATCTCCTTCTTCTAAAGTAGATAGTATTGCTGCTAGATCACCACTTTTTTCTATAGATGGACCACTAGCAGTTTTAATATTGGTTCCAAGTTCATTAGCAATAATATAAGCAAGAGTTGTCTTACCAAGTCCTGGAGGTCCATATAATAAAATATGATCTAATGTCTCTCCTCTCATTAATGAAGACTTAATAAATACTCTTAAATTTTCTTTAATCTCACTTTGTCCTACATATTCTTCTAAGGTAAGCGGTCTAATTGATATTTCATTATCCTCATCTAGACATGCATTACTAACTATTCTTTCATCCATTAATGTCCCCCTCCTTGTATATAGTATTATATAAATCCTTTGGTTCATCATATTCTTGTGCGATATCTATGATAGGTAAATCTTCTTTGGAAGAAAGACCAAAATAATCTAAAAATTCATCTGTAGTTTTATATAATATAGGTCTACCTGGACTATCAGATTTTCCACACTCTTTTATTAATCCTTTAGCTAGTAGTCTTCTCATAACATATGCTGATTCTACACCTCTTAATGAATCAACATTGCCTCTTGTTATTGGCTCATTATATGCTATAATAGCAAGAGTCTCTAATGCTGATTGTGATAGGTTATTAGAGGTTGGTTCTTCAAGTAATTTTTGATAATATTCTTTATGTTCTTCTCTTGTTGTAAGTTTAATTGTATTACCTAAAAAATTAATTCTAAGTCCCCTCTTATTCTCGTCATAATAATTTTTTAGATTAAGAACTATTTTTTTAGCTTCTTCTTCATCTATGTCTAATATTCTTTCTATATCTTTTAATGTTAGTCCTATATCACCTTGAACATATAAAAGTCCTTCTACTATACTTTCCATTTTAATTCCTCAATTCTATTAATATATTATCAAAGTTTTTATTTTGTTTTATAGCTATTTCTTTTTCTTTTACCATTTCTAATATGGATAAAAAAGTAACAACCACAAATGGTTTATTATATTCTTCAAATAAATCTTCTAAATATACTTTTTTCTTTATCTTTAATATATTTTTTATATCGTCTTTTCTTTTTCTAACAGAGTACTCTCTTTTAGTAATTGTAGTCTCAAGTGGTTTTTCTAAATCTTTTCTATTTAAAAACTTTTTAAATGCTTCTACTAAGTTATCAATTGATTCTTCTCCATGTAAATTATGTTCAACATAATTACTTACTTTTTCTGGTGCTTTTATATATATTTTTTTTCTTTCTTCTTCTAATTCTTTAAATATTGGTGTCATCTCTTTATATTTTTTATATTCTAGTAATTTATTTATAAGTTTCTCTCTAGTTATTTCTTCATCATCCTCTGTATCATCTTCTTTTTTATTTAGAGGAAGTAATGATTTAGATTTTAAATACATTAGTTCAGCAGCCATAACTAAATAAGAAGAAGAAATGTCAATATTTAATTCTTTTTCATGATTAATATAATTTAAATATTTATCAGTAATTTCTTCTATCTTGATATCAAGAATATCAATATTAGATTCTTTTACTAAATGTAATAGTAAATCTAAAGGTCCTTCAAAATTATCTATTGATATATAATCCATATATCCACCATCCTAGTTAATTATATCAAATATTTTAGTATTAGTAAATAAAGTTTATTGTATATTCCTCTTGATTTTAAGTAAAAAATATAGTATTATATTTAAGTAGTAATTATATATTGTGTATTTTGTAACCAAATTGGTTACATATTTTCACAGAAAGAAGTATTATAATATTAACCATATAGGAGGAATTTATGAGAATTATACCAGAAGATATTCGTGATGAAGTCATTGAAGTAACAGAAAACATAGTTAAGTACACTAATCCTAATAAGTTAACTTGGGCTAAGGCATATGATGATATTCTAATACAAATGGGAAAAAAAGATCAACTTAAAAATGTAAGATTACTTAATTTTGTTGTTAAAAGAATAACAGACCTTGGTTATGATATTAATGATAATCCTTTTAGATTGACCAAATATAAATAAAAAGAACTTCAAATTGAAGTTTTTTTATTTATGTACTAATACTTTACTTCCTGCTTCTACATTTTCATAAATGGTTTTAGCAGCTTCTTTTGGTAAGTTTACACAACCATGACTTCCATCATTTATATAAATATCTCCTCCAAATGTATCTCTCCAATCAGCATCGTGAAGTCCTATTCCTCCATCAAAAGGCATCCAATAGTCAACATGTGAACAATAATCACTGCCTCTTAAATATGTATCATAATCTTTATATGTTATGCCAAAATATCCTTCTCTAGTTGGTGTTGATGTTTTTCCTGTAACGGTATCTGTAGTAAGTAATACTTCTTTATCTATATACATATTTACTATTTGATCACTAATATCTACTTCTACAAATAAACTTGGTAATATTTCATATGAATCTACTGGAATATAGCCAAATTCTATATTATTTACTCCTCTATAATAAGCTACATATGTTATATTATTATTCTCTTTAATTATAGATACTTTTTGATATTTGTCAATGTAATCTATCTCATTTAATTCTTCATCATATAATGGTGTATCACAAGTAAGATATGCAAAATTATTAATTTCAATAATATTATTGTTTTCCTCTATAGTCTCATTATTATTTTTTTCTTCAATATTATTACTATCATATTCTTCTTCGGTAGTAGTTCTTGGTAATTCTTCTTTTTCTTTTGTATTACCTTTATCTTTTAATGAACATGAAGTAGCAGTTAATAATATTGATAAAGATAATAAAGTACTAGCCATTTTTATATTTGTTTTCTTTTTCATTATATTTTTCCTCCTTAATGAATGTAATATTTATTATATCATTTTATCTGTATAAAGCAATATATTTACTTAAGATTATATTTTTAATTTGAAGACTACAGGCTTCAAATTACCTCGAAAGACTATAGGCTTACGAGGAAAAGAAAAAAGGACTTAGTCCTTTAGTTTTTTATTATATTTTATAAATTCGTTTTCATCATCTAGTTCTGTTTCAGATAGTAATTTAAATAATTCTTTTTGTTTTTTATTTATTTTGGTAGGAATTACGACATTAATAATAACATACATATCTCCTTTTTTTCCATTAATATCACTATCTATTCCTTTACCTTTTAATCTTAGCTTACTTCCATTTTTCGTTCCATCTGGTATAGTAAGCATTGCATTTCCATATAATGTTGGTATTTCTTTCTTACAACCTAGTACTGCTTCAGTTATAGTAAGAGGAACTTCAATTAATATATCATTTCCTTCTCTTTTAAAGAAATTATCTTCTTTTACAGCGAATTCTATATATAAATCTCCTGGTGATCCTCCATTTACTCCGGCTTCACCTTTTCCTGCTAGTCTTAGTCTACTACCTGTATCTATTCCTTTTGGTATTGTAATAGTAAGAGTTTTCTTTTTAACTACTTTTCCTGTTCCTCTACATGATGTACATAATTTTTCAAAAGATGTTCCTGTTCCACCACAGTGAGAACATGTTGTTTTGGTTAGGAAGGATCCAAACATTGTACTTTGTTGTCTTGTTACTGTTCCTGAACCTTTACATTCAGGACATGTATGACTATTAAATCCTCCTATTCCATGACATTCATCACAAGTATCTTCACATTCTACTTCAATATCTCTTTTTCCTCCATGAACGGATTCTTCAAATGATACTGTCATTCTGTATAATAAATCGCTTCCGTTTTGTCTTCTCTTTTTTCCACCTCTAGATGATGATGTATTAAAACCAAAGTTTCTAAAAACTTCCTCAAATATATCTCCAGCATCACTAAAATCAAATCCATCAAATCCTGAAAATCCACCACTGGCATTAGTAAATGCAGAATGTCCAAATTGATCATATTGTTTTCTTTTATTTTCATCTGATAATACTGCATATGCTTCTTGAACTTCTTTAAACTTTTCGGCAGCATTTTCTTCTTTGGATACATCGGGATGATATTTTTTGGCTAGTTTTCTGAATGCTGATTTTATTTCATCTTGAGTAGCAGTTTTTGGTACTCCTAATACCTCATAATAATCTTTTTTATCCATATTTCCTCCAAGTACAAGTATAAAGTTCTAGCAAGCTAGAACTTTAACTTTAATTATTTTTCTTCAAATTCAGCATCCATTACATTATCATCTTTTTTATCTTCTTTTGGTTGTTCTTCAGTTGTACTTTCACTTTGATTTTCTTTAGCAGCACTTTCATAAACTTTTGTAGCAAGAGCATTGGCTTTTTCTAATAATTTATCTTTTGCTTCATTTATTGATTTAGCATCTTCGCCTTCCATTGCTTTTTTAGTCTTTTCAATTAATTCTTCTGCTTCTTTCTTTTCTGAATCTGATACTTTATCATCTAAATCTTTAATAGCTTTTTCTGTCATATTGATAATTTGTTCTGCTTCATTTTTGGCATCCGCTAATTCTTTTTTCTTAGCATCAGCTTCTTTATTCTTTTCTGCTTCTTTCATCATTTTATCTATTTCTTCATCAGATAATGTATTAGTAGCAGTAATTGTAATTGATTGTTCTTTTTTAGTACCTAAGTCTTTTGCTTTTACATTAACTATACCATTAGCATCTATATCAAATGTTACTTCTATTTGAGGTACTCCTCTAGGTGCTGGTGGAATATTTGTTAATTGGAAGTTACCTAATGTTTTGTTATCATTTGCCATTGGTCTTTCACCTTGTAGTACATGTATATCTACAGCTGGTTGATTATCTGCTGCTGTACTAAATACTTGGCTCTTACTTGTAGGTATTGTTGTATTTCTAGGTATTAATGTTGTCATTACTCCACCTAGTGTTTCAATACCAAGAGATAATGGTGTTACATCTAATAGTACGATGTCATTTACATCTCCAGTTAAAACTCCACCTTGAATTGCTGCTCCCATAGCAACTACTTCATCTGGGTTTACTTCTTTAGAAGGTTCTTTTCCTAATTCTTTCTTAACTAATTCTTGAACACATGGTATTCTTGTTGATCCTCCTACTAATAATACTTTATCTATATCTTTAGCAGTTAATCCAGCATCTTTCATAGCTTTTCTTACTGGTTCAGTAGTTGATTCTACTAAATCACTAATTAAATCTTCAAATTTTGCTCTAGTTATATTCATATTTAAATGAATTGGTCCTTCTTCTGCTTGTGATATAAATGGTAATGATATTTCTGTTGATGTCATTCCACTTAAATCTTTCTTAGCTTTTTCAGCAGCATCTTTTACTCTTTGCATAGCCATTTTATCTTTAGTTAAGTCTACTCCTTGTTCTTTTTTGAACTCACTTACTATGTAGTCCATAACTCTTTCATCAAAATCATCACCACCAAGATGGTTATTACCACTTGTTGATTTAACTTCAAATACTCCATCTCCTAGTTCTAGTATTGATACATCAAATGTACCACCACCTAAATCATATACTAGGATTGTTTGATTTTTATCTTGTTTATCTAGTCCATAAGCAAGGGCTGCTGCTGTTGGCTCATTTATTATTCTTTCTACTTCTAGTCCTGCTATTTTACCAGCATTCTTAGTTG
>CAMFBT010000052.1 GCA_945948625.1 uncultured Mycoplasmatota bacterium
TGAATAGTCAGAACAATTGAAATAGATATAGTTGTTTGGAGATGCTCCATAATATCTTATATTTCCGCCATCTATATCTGTACTACTGCTACCTAGTCTATCGTTCATAAGTCCTACTGATGGTGCAGTATTATATGTAATACTATTATTTGTTACTGTTGTTTTCTCTGCACTTGTATATAAATTAGTTATTGTAGAAGCTAAAGTTTTTTCTTCTACAGATACTGTTATTGTACCAGTAATACTTTTATTCATAATATCTAAATCATTTTCTTCATTACCATCGATATACAAATAAAATGTAAAATTAGTAGTACCAACAGATAATTTATTACTATACATAGTTATAGTACTATTATTAGTTACAGTACTAAAGTTCCCTTCATTTACTACATTAGATCCTTGTAATAATTTATATTTTAAACTATTACTTTTTAATTCATCTGATATTGTTGTTATATTTAAGTTTATTGTGTATTTTAAAGATGTTCCTGTAGTATCTCTATTAATTATACTAAAAGAAGTTTTTTCTCCATCAGTATAATTAAATACTGGAGATAAATTATTAGTACTTATATCATTACCTGTTTTAAATACTACATCTGATGCTTTTCCTATACTCATAGTAACTGAAGTATTTTCTGTACTACTCCATGTAAACCATGCATAAGTCGCAGTTACTACCACTAAAAGAAGTAATAAAATTATTAATACGATAATAAAATTTTTACTATGAATAAAGTTCAATACCTTTTCTTTCATATATCACACTCTCCATACTCTATTAATAATATACTATAAAAATTATATTTTTTCAAGTAATTTAAAGTATTTATTTTAATAATTTTATCATAGAAAAAATCTCTAAAAAAGAGATTTTTATTTTTTAATATTATTAATAATTTAAACTATCTTGATCTAATAGAAAATCAAATATACTCATAGTAATAATTCCATTTTCATCTCTAGTTCTTTTAATATAATCTTTCACAATTATAATTTTTTTAAAAGAATCATTTATTTTTAATAAAGATCTTTGTTCTTGATTAATTTTATCTTCAGTTAACATATTAAAAGCAGATTGAATATATATTTTATTATTTCCTTTATTAGCAATAAAATCAATTTCTATTTGCTTATATAAAAATTCTTCTCCTTGTCTTTCTCTAAATTCAATTAATCCAACATCTACATTATATCCTCGTCTTTTTAATTCCAAATAAATAACATTTTCCATTATATGAGTCTCTTCGGGTTGTCTAAAGTTTATAAAAGAGTTACGAAGACCAAGATCACTAAAATAAAATTTATTTGGTGTACTTATATATTTCTTCCCTTTAACATCATATCTCTTTGCTTTTTCTATTAAAAATGCTTCTTCTAAACATTTTAAATAGAAATCTATTGTTTTTGAATCTATATTTATACCCGCAACTGATTTAAAAGTATTAGATAATTTTAATGGATTAGTTAATGAACCAATACTTGAAGATATAATTTCAACTAAAGTATTAAGTTCAGAATCATTTCTAATATCATTTCTATCAACCACATCATTAATATATACATTTTTTCTTTGTTCTTCTAAGTAAGCCATTTTTCTTTCATCACCAGTCATAGAAACTACCAATGGCAAACCACCATAAGTTATATATTCTATCCATCCATCTAATTTATCTCCATCATAGACAGACATAAATTCACTATAAGAAAGTGGGTACATTCTAATTTCTTCTCCACGACCTCTAAATTCAGTTACTATATCTGAAGATAAAAACTTAGAATTAGATCCAGTAACATAAATATCTACATTTTGAATTCTTAATAATCCATTTAATACACCAGTAAAATTATCTACTAATTGAATTTCATCTAAAATTACATAATAAATATCTTTATCAACTATTTTCTCTTTAATATATTTACTTAAATTTTGTGGATTAAGCAAATATTGATAATCTGAATCATCTAATGGCACTTTTATTATATGTTCTTTAGAGACTCCATTTTCTAAAAGATATTGATTAAAAATTGTATTTAAAAGATAAGATTTACCACATCTTCTAATACCCGTAACTATTTTTATTAATCCATCTCCTTTTGCTTCAATAAGTTTATTTAAATAATAATCTCTTTTAATCTCCATAATTATCTTCCTTTCCAACAATATTATACTCTATTTTCCACAAAATATCAATATTCTATTCCGAAAAAACTGCACAGTGCAGTTTTTTCGGAATAGAGTTAGTATTATTTAACAATTTCAACTTTTATTTTTTCATCTTTACGACATTTAACTTCAAACTTATAAGAACAATTAGGACATTTAACAGTATGTTTACCCTTCTTTAAAGGTAATCTTATTTTTTGCTTACAATTAGGACATTTCTTATACATATGAGTATTTCTTTCCTCATATTTCTTTTTATTATAATTAAAACTTTTAATTATTCTATTTTTTATATTTAAATATTTATCATTTTCTTTTTTTCTTCTACTTATATTTTTAGATAATGAACGATATAAAATTATAAATATTAATAATAATTCAATTATTCTTATTATATTATTATTTAAAAACATATTTATAACAAGTAGAATAAAACAAATAATTAATAAAAGTTTATACAAATCATCTATACCATATCTACCATATATAAAATTTCTAATCTTATTATTCATTATTTTTTTACCTCTATTTTATCTTTACCACCCATATACATTCTTAATGGTTCAGGAATAGTTACACTTCCATCCTCATTTAAATTATTCTCTAAAAATGCAATTAACATTCTAGGAGGAGCAATTACTGTATTATTTAAAGTATGAACAAATTCCTTTTCACCATTTTCTTTTTTATATCTTATTCCAAGTCTTCTAGCTTGAGCATCAGTTAAATTAGAACATGAACATACTTCAAAGTATTTCTTTTGTCTTGGACTCCATGCTTCAATATCACAAGAACGATATTTTAAATCAGCTAAATCTCCACTGCAACAAACAAGTTTTCTAACTGGTATATTTAAACTTCTAAATAATTGAACTGAAAACTTCCACATTTTATCATACCAATCATCACTATCTTCTTTCTTACAAATAACAATCATTTCTTGTTTTTCAAATTGATGAATACGATATATTCCTCTTTCTTCAATACCATGAGCACCTATCTCTTTTCTAAAACATGGAGAATAAGAAGTCATAGTTATTGGAAGATCACTTTCTTTTAAAATTTGATCCTTATATTTTGCTATCATAGAATGTTCACTAGTACCAATTAAATATAAATCCTCTCCTTCAATTTTATACATCATATTTTCTTTTTCTTCAAAAGACATAACACCATTTACAGCATCTCCATGAATCATATATGGTGGAATACAATAAGTAAATCCCTTATCTATCATAAAATCTCTAGCATAAGAAAGAACAGCAGAATGAAGACGAGCAATATCACCCATCAAATAATAAAAACCAGTACCACTTACTCTACCAGCAGCATCTTTATCTAAACCATTAAAACTTGCCATTATATCAGCATGATATGGAATTTCAAAATCAGGTACAACGGGTTCCCCAAACTGTTCTTCAGAAACATTCTTACTATCATCTTCCCCAATAGGAACATCATCTGCAATAATATTAGGAATAAGCATCATCTTTTCTTTTAACATAGAAGTTAATTCATCTTCCCTTTTTTCAATACTTTCTAATTTACTATTAATCTCAATTACTATCTTTTTATTATTTTCAGCCTCTTCTTTTTTGCCTTCTCTCATCAATAAGCCAATTTCATTACTTGTCTTATTTCTTTTTTCTCTTAAATTATCTCCTTCAATTTTAATTTTCTTTACTTCTTCATCTAAAGAAATAATTTCATCTACTAAAGGTAATTTCTTATCTTGAAATTTCTTTCTTATATTTTCTCTAACTAGTTCTGGATTTTTTCTAATAATATTAATATCTATCATAATTTCCTCCTATTTTATTATTATTACTGGATTTATTATATAATATATAAATTCCTTAATTAAAAATATTATTCTTTCATTAATTTTCTTTTCTTTAAAACTAACTATCTTCTCACTACTTTTATTATTTAATTGATTAATATATGCAAATATAGTCTGAATTTGAAAATATAATATTAATAATAAAAATATTATATATGGATAAATAAAATAATTAATTTTTATAGCTAACACACCTATTATTAAATCAATCATTAATAATGTAGTTTTAAATTTTCCAACTCTTTCAGTAAATACTTTTTTATTTTTCTTAAGTATTAAATAGTTTACTATAGAAATAATTATTTCCATTATTAATGGTAATATTACTAAGTAATTACCATATATTAATAATATAATTATTAAAGATAAAAAATATAATTTATCACTAATTGCATCTAAATATTGACCAAACTTAGTATATGCCGATAACTTTCTAGCAAAATAACCATCAAAAGCATCAGAAATTCCACCATATACATAAAAAATTATAGATAAAATTATTTTATTATTTACGAAGAAAATAAAGCCTAATATTAATGATATTATTCTTGATATAGTAATAAAGTTAGGTATATTTCTTTTTAACTTATCCATATAACAATTCCTTTCATATTGATTATACAATAATCTGTACTAAAAATCAATTAACTAATGTAAAATAGAATAAATATAATTTACTTATTAATTTAATTTTGATATAATTTAGAAGTGGAGGATAAAGAGATGGAAAATATAGTAGAAAGTTTAGTTAATTTATTTGATGGTTTAGGAAAAGAAGTAATAGTATTTATAATATCTATGTTGCCTATGCTAGAATCAAGAGGAGGTCTTCTCGCCGCAGCTATTCTTGACCTAGATTTTGTACCTGGTTTTATTATAAGTATATTAGGAAATATATTACCTATTCCTATAGTTTTATTATTTTTAGATAAAATATTTAGATGGCTTGAAAAATATAAAGCAACTAAAAATTTTGTAAAAAAATTAGAAAATAAAATATTATCAAAAAAGAAGCAAATTGAAAAATATGGATATATTGGTTTAATTTTATTCGTAGGTATTCCTATTCCAGGTACAGGTGCTTGGACAGGATCAGCACTTGCCGTACTTCTTAATATGAATAAAAAGAAATCATTTGTCTATATTATACTAGGAATAATATTAGCAAGTATTATTATGAGTATACTATCATATGGAATATTAGGAAATATAATAAGATAAAAGTATAGGAATTCCTATACTTTTTCAATTTCATCAAATGTAACCTTACCTAAATAACCATCTTGAAGATCTTTAATTACTTTAAGATATACTCTATCATAATCAGTTTCATTATTACGAATAGCACCTATCTTTTTACCAATTTGATCTAAGATAACAAGAATATCATCTTTTTCAGTTATATTATATCTATTTATTATATTTTCACTATAATCATTAAGCATTTTCTTGATAATATAAATAGCAATATCCTCACTATCTAATACTTCTTCCTTAATCGCAGTCATACTAGCTAAATTATGAGCAATATCATAATCATCTAATCTAGGCCATAAAATACCTGGAGTATCTAAAAGTTCTAATTTATCATTAATCCTAATCCATTCTAAATTCTTAGTAACACCTGGTTTATTACCTACATTAGTACTCTTTTTTCCCACTAATCTATTTATTAAAGTTGATTTCCCTACATTAGGAACTCCTACTACTAAAACTCTTTCTCTTCTTATTTTTAACCCTTTACTAATTCTTTTATTATTTATCTCATCTATAATAGGTTTAATTTTATCAAAAATAATTTTTATATTAGGATTATTAACTAAATCCATAGTAATAACTATATATCCCATATTTTCATAATACTTTACCCATTTATTAGTTTTATTAATATCACATAAATCAATTTTAGTCATAATAATTACTCTAGGTTTATTTTTAACAATATCATCAATATCTTTATTTTTTGAAGAATAAGGTATTCTAGCATCAATAACTTCAAAAACTATATCAATTAAATCTATTTTTTCTTTAATTTCTCTTTTAGTTTTAGCCATATGTCCTGGATACCAGTTAAT
>CAMFBT010000053.1 GCA_945948625.1 uncultured Mycoplasmatota bacterium
AAATATAAGTTAGAGGTAAAAAATGAAAAAGAAAATAGTAAGTATAACAATATTAGTATTAATTTTATTAGCATTAATAATTTTATATATAGATAAAAGTGTATATAAAGAATATAGTAAAAATTATATTTATATGGATACATATATAAATATAAAAATAACAAGTACAAAAAGTAAAAGAGAAATAGATAAAATATTTGAAGATATAGATTATCTTTATAGTAGTTATCATAAATTAACAAATAGATATGAAGAATATGATGGTATAGTAAATGTTTACTATTTAAATGAAAAACTAAAAGATAATGAAGAAATAGAAATAGATAAGAGACTATCTGATATTATAAAAATTGGTATATCATACTATGATAAAACAAATGGTTTATTTAATATAGCTTCAGGTAATTTAACAGGAATATGGAAAGAATTTTTAAATACATGTGAAGAATTACCTACAGAAAAAGAATTAAATACAAATATAAATATTAATGATATATATCTAGAAGGTAATAAATATATCAAAAAGAATAATATAAAAATAGATTTAGGAGGCTTAGCAAAAGGATATGTAACTGAACTAGTAGGTAATTATCTAGAAGAAAATAAAATCAGTGACTATATAATAAATGCAGGTGGTAATGTCAAAGTAGGAAAATCAAAGACAAAAGAAACTTATATAATAGGAATAACTAATCCAGATAATACAGATACAATATTTACTAAAGTAAAAGCAAATAATTTATCAATAGTAACTTCAGGTGATTATCAAAGATATTGCATTTTAGACAATCAAAAATATAATCACATAATAGACCCAACAACAAAGTATCCAAGTAAATATATGAAATCAGTAACAGTAATAACTAAATCATCTACATTAGCGGATATATATAGTACATATCTTTATTTATTACCAGTAGAGGAAGGATTAAAGATAGTAAATAACGATCCAAATATTGAAGCTATTTGGTATATAGATAAAGAAAATATTGTAAGAAGTGATAATTATAATTATGAATAAAAGTGATATAAAATTAATAATAATAGTAATTTTTATAATAAGTATATTTTTAATAATAATGAAAATAACATCAAAAGAAGGAAATACCGCTACTGTATATTATGAAGATAAAATAATATTAACAATAGATTTAACTAAAGATAAAGAGTACACAGTAAAAGGATATCTAGGAGATGTCGTATTAGAAGTAAAAAATAACAAAATAAGAGTAAAAGAAGAAAATTCATATAATCACATCTGCTCAAAGGAAGGCTACATATCTGAAAGTGGAAAATCTTTAATATGTTTACCAAATAAAATAATAATAAAGATAGATGGAAAAAGTGAAATAGATGGAGTGGTTTATTAATGAAAACAAGAGAAATAACAAAAATAGCAATTTTAACATCAATATGTGTAGTAATATCAATAATAGAAAGTTATTTTACATTTATTGGTGATATAATACCAGGATTAAAGTTAGGATTAGCCAATATAGTTATTATATTTGCATTATATAAATGTGGTTTTAAAACAGCTTTATTAGTATCATTAATTAGAGTTTTAATTGTGGCCATCCTAAGAACAGGATTTGGTATAAACTTCTTTTTTTCATTATCTGGAGCACTTTTTAGCATAATAGCAATGACTATTTTAATGAAAACAAAATTATCTATAATTGGAGTATCAATAATAGGAAGTATTTTCCATAGTATTGGACAAGTATTAATAGGAATAATAATGTTAGATAATTATAATGTAATATATTATTTACCATACTTGTTAATATTTTCAATACCTACTGGTATAATAATAGGAATAATAACCAAAAAAATAATAAATAGTACAGAAAAATATTCATAAAGACATTTAGAAAGTTATAAATAAATAACTTTCTTTTTTTTATTTAAAAAAAATTAAAAATACTGGGAAAAGTTAAAAAAAAATTTGAATTATTATATAGAGGAGGTAATAAAAATGTATGATACAAGTTAGAGTAATTTAAAATTATATATAAATTAATAGAAGTTAAAACAATTAACTCTTACATTATATAAGGAGGTAAAATGAAGAAAGACTTAATTGTTATTCAGGATGGAGCAAAAGATTGCGGAGCATCTTGTCTTTTATCAATAATACGATATTATGGTGGTAATATTTCTAAAGAAAAATTAATTGATATGACCAAGACAACAAAAGATGGTACTACATTCTTTGGCATTTCTTCAGCAGCTGAATCTTTAGGACTTACTACTAAAAGTTATAAAGTAGATGATATTGATAAAATAAAGAAAATAATTCCACCAATTCTTTGCCAAATAAATAATAATGGTTATAATCATTTTATTATTATCTATAAAATATATAATAATCATCTTTTAATTATGGATCCATCAAAAGGAAAGGAGGTAATAGATCTATTTGACTTTAACAATATATGGACAGGATACATAATGCTATTTGAAAAAAACTTACCATTAATTAATAATAAAGAAAATAAAATATTTGGCAAAATAATAAAAGAAGTAATAATAAAAAATAAAGGAAATATTTTATTTATAACTATTTTATCATTAATAATAACAACATCTACATGTTTAGCTAGTTTTTACTCAGAAGTAGTATTTGATAAAGTAATAGATACTGAAATTAATAATTTAATATTTATAACATTAATCTTCTTCATTTTGTTTATTATAAAGAATATTACTAATTTCATAAGAAACCATCTACTTATCTATTTAAATCAAAAACTAGATATAAGTATAATACTAAATGCTTTTAGTAAGATAATTTTACTTCCTTATAGATATTATAAAAATAAGACAACTGCTGAAGTATTATCAAGAATAAATGATTTATCATATGTAAAAAAGTTTATATCAAAAATCATTATTACTATTTTTTTAGATACTTTAGTATTTATAATTGCTTTCATAATAATTTATACCATAAATAGAAAAATACTTAATATTTTTATTTTGACTGAAATATTATATTTAATAATAATTCTAATTTTTAATAAAACAATAAAAAAATATACAATACAAAGTCAAAAAAATATAGCATTAATAAATAGTGCAATAGTAGAGTCTGTAAGTTCATTTGAAACCATAAAAGGACTTAATATAGAAGATAATATGATATATAAGTTCAGCCAAAATTATTCCAAAGCATTAAATACAAATTACAATCTAGAAAAATTAAATAATACAATATCATTATTAAAAGAATTCATTACTGACATAAGCCTTCTATTAATTAATTTTTATTCATTTAAATTGATAATGACAAATCATCTTACTATTGGTAATTACATGACTATAACGATGTTATCTAATTATCTTATATATCCCATTCGCAATATTATTAATTTAACTGAAGAATATCATTATGTAAAAAACAGTATTACTCGGGCAAACAATCTCTTTGAAGTAGAAGATGAAAATATTTATGATGATAAGAAACTAGAAATAAATGGAAATATAAAAATTACAAATTTAAAATACACATTTAATAATAAAAATTACATTCTAAAAAATATTAATTTATTTATTAAAGATAAAGATAGAGTAATATTACTTGGACCATCTGGAAGTGGTAAATCAACAATATTAAAAATACTATATAAATATTTAGAAGTAGATAGAAAAACCGTTTATATTAATGGTTATGATATCAATGATTATAGCCTTATAGATATAAGAAAAAATATTACTTATATATCTCAAAATGAAATAATATATAATGATACAATAAGAAATAATATAATTTTAGATCGTGAGGTAAGTGAAATAGACTATTTAAATATATGCCATTTATTACATATAGATGATATAGTTAAAGATAATATTTTAGGTTATGATTATATTTTAGAAGAAAATGCAATTAATTTATCCGGAGGACAACGACAAAAAATAATACTAGCAAGAAGTCTTTTAAAAAGAAGTAATATAATTATGATTGATGAAGGATTTAGTCAAATAGATATAGAAACCGAAAGAGAAATATTACAAAATATTTTTAGATATTTTTATAATAAAACATTTATAGTAATTTCTCATAGAACAGAAAATCTAGATTTATATAATAGAATAATTAAAATTAAAGGAGGAAAAATTAAAGAAATATCGGAGGTAAAAAGTGAATAAACATATAGATAGTGAAATCATTATGCAAAGAAAGATAAATAGTTTTGTATATGTATATATCATGATAATAATAATATTAGTACTTTCCTTAATTATATTTTTTATGTTATTTAATTATAAAACATATTACAAAATAAAAGGCATAGTAACAGAAGAAAATGATTACTACTATATAAAAACATATATACCTCTTAATGATATAAAATATCTAACAAATAATAATATAGTTATAATAGAAAAAAATAAATATAAATATAGTATAAAAAATATAGAAAAAGAATATTATACAGATAACAAAAATACATATCAAATAATAACAATAGATTTAGACTTACCAAGTAAATATAAATATAATAATTTAACAATTGAATTAAAACTAAAAAAAGAAGATAAGAAAATAATAGATTATATATTAAGAAGGGAGAAAAATAATGAAAGAACTAAGTAAAAAAGAAATGATGAGTGTAGAAGGAGGAGCAAATCCTATTCTAATAACAAGTATAATAACTACCATAATTAGTTTTATAGTAGGTATAGTAAGTGGCTATTCAAATCCAAAAAAATGTAATTAAGAAAGGAGAAAAATAATGAAAGAATTAAATAAAAATGAAATGAAAAAAATAGAAGGAGGAGCAGATTTAACAGCATCAATGCTGTCAGCAATATATAAAACAATAAATGTAATTTTTACAATAGGAGAGTCTTTTGGTAGTTATATCAGAAGAAAAATGGAAAACAAAATGTGTAATATTTAAACATAAATAATAATAAAAAAATAAAGTACGGTAGTGCGTATCGGAATTTATGTCTGTGGAAGTTTTAAATGAAGTAGCAGAAAATATTCTCTGTGAGGAGAAACCCCGCCTTTTTCGCTTTGAATAGTAAAAAAATGTCACATTTTATCAAAAAATATATTTGTTATACTTGTAAAATATATTAAATAATGATATAATTTTCTATGAAAAAGCGGAAGGAGGGATAAAGATGTCAGCAGGTACTAAGGTAACCGTTAGTGTAAAAAACAATGATGTAGAGTTTGCTCTAAGAAAATTTAAAACACAAGTAGCACGTAATGGTAATCTCTCTAAAGCTAAAGAAAGAGCAGAAGGTTACAAAAAACCAGGAGTAAGATTAAAAGAAGAAAAGAAAAAAAATACAATTAATTCTAGAAAAAAAGATAGAAAAAATTACTAGTAAGGAGATGAAATTATGACATTATCAGAAAAAATAAATAATGATTTAAAGGAAGCAATGAAATGTAAAGATAGTTTTCGTCTTAGTGTAATTAGAATGGTAAAAGGTGCTATGCAACTTGCAAAACCAAATCCTAGAGAAGAATTAACTGATGACGATGTAGTAGCGGTTATTTCTAAGCAAATTAAAATGAGAAATGATAGTATTAAAGAATTCGAATCAGCAGGTAGAGATGATTTAGCAGAACAAAATAGAAGAGAAATAGAAATATTAAATACTTATATGCCAAAACAATTAACTACTGAAGAACTTACTGAAATAATTGATAAAGTATTTAATGAAGTTAAACCTACATCTCAAAAAGATATGGGATTAATTATGAAAAACATTTCTCCACTTGTTAAGGGAAAAGCTGATATGTCTTTAGTTAATAAATTAGTCAAAGAAAGACTTGGATAAAAAACCAAGTCTTTTAATATTAAAAAACTAGTTCTTTGTATTGAACTAGTAAAATACAATCTGGGACGGAATGTGGGAATCGAACCCACGAATAATGGAACCACAATCCACCGTGTTAACCACTTCACCA
>CAMFBT010000054.1 GCA_945948625.1 uncultured Mycoplasmatota bacterium
GAAAAATTAGCGGTTGTCTCTGATCCAAGTTTAGTTGGAATAACAGGAATAAATCAAACTAATACACAACCTAATATGGCAAAATTAAACAATAAAGGAAAAGCAAATGTAAAATATATTGTTATAGGAACAATATGTATACTACTAGCAATTGCTGTTGTAATAGTAGCATATATATTAATTCAGAAAAAAACTACTGGGGTTTAGAATAAATACACCCACAATAGTTTTGCCTATATAAATTATATTTATTAGATAATGAGATGGAAGTTTTATACCCATCTCTTTTTTTAAAATCAGAATATAACCATCTTACATTATATTTTTTTTCTAATAATTCTCCAAACTCATTAATCCACATTGAATTCTTATATGGACTAACAGATAGAGTTGTACAAAAAAAATCAAAATTATTTTCACTAGCAGTACTAGCAGTTTTTTCCATTCGCATTAAGTAGCATATCTTGCATCTATTACCCCTTTCAGGTTCATTTTCTAGACCTTTAATAAGAGTATTATAATAATCATTATCATAGTCACAATCGACAATATTAACACTATTAACTTTATCTATTTCATTAATAAGTTTAATTTGTTCTTTTTTTCTCTTTAAATATTCATCATAAGGATAAATATTAGGATTATAATAAAAGACAGTAATATCAAAATACTTAGTTAAATAACTAATAACATAACTGCTACAAGGACCACAGCAACTATGAAGAAGTAACTTTTTCTTACCATCAAGTTCATTTAATATCTTTTCACATTTAATACTATAATTATCTTTCATCTAAAACACCTCAAAATAACATTAATATTATAACATAAATAATTTCATTTAACATATAATTTCTTGAAAAAAGAGAAAATAATTGATACAATATATAAGGAGGAGATTCTATGAAAAAAGAAAGAGAAATACCATTTAAAAATTATATAATACTTGCAGTAGTATTAATATTAACAATAATAGCGGTGATATATTTATTTATGTGGAATAGGGTTTATGAAAAAAATAAATTACAAACACCTATATTAGATAAATATCTTTTAGTCATAAATTATAATGAACTAAATAATTATATTGTTGAAAACAAAAATGCAGTAATTTATACATCAGTATTAAATAATGTAGAAATAAGAAATTTTGAAGAAAAATTTAAAAACATAATAGAAAAAAATAATTTAAACAATAAAATTTTATATTTAGATTTAACAAAAGAATTACAAGATAAAAATACAATTAAGGAAATAAATAAAAAATATAATAATGAAATAACAAAGGTACCATCAATTTTAATATTTAAAGATGGAAATTTAGATAGTATATATAATATTCAAGATGAAAAATATAATACAACCAAATTAGAAGAATATCTAAAGGAAGAAGATGTAATAAATGATTAATATTGTATTATATGAACCAGAAATTCCAGAAAATACAGGAAATATAATGAGAACCTGTGCAGGAACCAATAGTAAATTACATTTAATAGAACCATTAGGCTTTATAATGGATGAAAAAAGAATAAAAAGAAGTGGAGTTAATTATATAGATAAGGTTCAATACAAAAGATATATAGATTATGAAGATTTTATAAGTAAAAATAAAGGAGAGTATTATTATTTTACAAGATATTCTACAAAAACATATAGTGAAATTGATTTTAGTGATAAAAATAAAAATTATTATTTAATTTTTGGAAAAGAAAGCACTGGAATACCAAAAGAAATACTTCATAATAATTTAGATAAATGTTATAGAATACCAACCAGTGATAATATAAGAGCTTTAAACTTATCAAATTGTGTTGCATTAGTAACATATGAAGCATTAAGGCAACAAGATTTCCCTAATTTATTAAGAAGTGATCCATTCAAAGGCAAAGATTATTTAGAAAAAGAATAGCTTTATTTTATAAAGCCATTCTTTTTTAGTTTATCAATAATTTTATCAGTAGAAACATTACCTTCAATTCTAGTAGCAGTAGTAGTCTCTTCTCCATTTTTAATAAATAAAGTAATTGGGGTACTACCATCAAAACTAATTTTTGAAGAAAAATCTTCTAGATCATTTATATCATACAAATCAACATCAGTATAGTATATTTTAATATCATATTTGTTAGCAATTTTTCTAAGTTTAGGTTTATAAGCATCACAATGTGAACAAGTAGTTCTAGATATACATAAAACAAAATCTTCTTTATTATCAATTTTCTTTATTAATTCACTATAATCAAGTTTAACCAAATTATCATTTAGTGAAAACAAAAAATATCCAATACCAAGTCCAATTATAACTAAAATGCCACAAATAATATATTTCATTTTTTTATCTTTCATATAACCACCATAATCATAATATCACAAATTAGATAAAAAATCAAAAATATCTTTCAAAAATAATAAAAAAATGATATAATTTATTCAGTATAAAAATAGCATATAATCATCACAGCGAAATAGTCAAAAGAAAGGATAAAAAGATATGGATACAGTAATAGCAAATAAATATAGTAGTATATTAAATGAATTAAATATTGAAGTGTCAAAAAAATTAGAAGGAGAATTTGATGTTGACGAAATAATATCTACTTTTGGTAATTATTTCTTTAATAAAATGTTTCTAGATATAACTGCTATTAAAGACTATAAAAACTTAACTAATTTACAAAAATTATCAATGGGTATTAATATGGATAAAGTAATATTACTTTTAGATAAGGAAGATCCAATAAGTGATTCTAATGTATTTCTATCTAAATTAGTAGGAATGGGAATATATAATTTTACAAAAGATAAAAATAATTTAATGTATTTATATACCAATCCCAACCTTTATCGTGATGTAGCATATTTACAGGATGTAACAATTGATGATTTAAATAGACCAATTATATCTACAGAAAAAACAATTGAAAAGAGAATGATAGGAATAAAAAATATAACAGATTCAGCAGGTGCTAGCACATTAATATATCTTTTAAAAAGAGAATTAAAAGAATACTATAAAGTAATGGCACTAGAAATAGATAAAAGAGATTTTGTATATTTTAAAGATGAAGATATGATAAATATCAGAGAAATGGAATTAGAAAATATACAAAATAAATATAACGATATAGAAATATTTTTAGTAGATTTAAATAAATCAAAAAAAGATTATTTATGCACTGATGTTTTATATTTAATAGAACCAAGCACAATTAAATTAAATAGGTTAATGACGATAAGTCCATATATTTTTCAAGATTTAAATGGACAAAAGGTAGTTCTTAATAAAAGTTTATTAACAGAATCTGAAATTGCAGATTTTGAAGAAAAATCAAACATAAAAATCTATTATAATATTCCACCATTAAATGATAAAAAAAATAATGATGAAATATTATTGCCATTACTTGAAAAATTAGGATATATAAAAGTAGAAAAAGAAAAACCTAAAAAAAGAAAAAATATATTTAATTTATTTAAATAAAATACTATTTTTTACTTTATCCAATCAATAAATAATAAAAAACTATGTAAATAAAAGTAAATCAATTGACTTTTATTTCATTTTAGTGTATCATATATTTAGATTTAAGGAGGGAAATTTATGTACTTTTTAGATATTTGTGGCAATCCTAATCTAGCACCATTATGGAATGTAGTAGGAACAGTAATAAATATTATTTGGATAGGAGTACCTATATTATTAATTATTCTAGGATCAATTGACTTAGGAAAAGCTGTTATTTCAAGTAAAGAAGATGAAGTAAAGAAAGCAAAGAAGGCACTTTTAAATAGAATTATATATGCTGTACTAGTATTTTGTGTAGTATGGATCGTTGGTATTGTAATGGATGCAATTAGTAGTATTGGCATTGAAGGAACAGATACTACAACATGGAGAACATGTTGGAAACAAATTAGATCATAAATAAATATAAGAAAAATCAGAAATCATAAAAAAATGATTTCTTTTTTATTCCTTCTATGCTATAATTAAATTATAGTGAATTCTTGTGCTTGAATGGAGTGAAAAAAGAGATGAGAAAGAAAATATTATTAATTTTAACCCTTATAATTTCATTTGTTTTATATACAAATAATGTAGAGGCTGCTAGTGAATTAACTTGTGTATATCAAGAAGGAAAAGGTCAAAAAGCTGTAAAAATAGTGCAATATGCAGATGGAACAAAGAAAGTATATGTCAATATGAAAGAAGAAACTCCAAATACAGATAGCGAATATTGGTATTCTGCGAGCTATGTTAGTTTTAATAGTGAAGAAGAATTAACTTTTTGTCCAAAATATATGGATTATGCTGGAGGTGCTAATAGAACCGTTATTTTTAGTCCCACAGTTAAAAATGGTTATGCAGAACTGATACATGAACAAAGTGGAATTGACGATAAACATAATTCAGTAGAAGATGAAGATTATGTTTCAGGAGAAAAATCAAATATGGCTGATGAACTTGCTAGCGGAAAATGGTTAATAGGATGTCAGTATAAAAAACTTAATACTGATGATAAATATGTATATTTATATTTTAATGAAACAAAAGTAAGATTTGTTGAAGGTGAAGATGTTTTGCCAATATATACAAAAGAAAAAGATTCTACACTTTCTCCATATCAAAAGTATAGTGATATACCAGTATCAAGGGTAATAAAAGAATACAATTCTAATGGTGGTTGCCCAGTCAATATATATAGAAATGAATTAACAGGAATCATTAATGAGGGAGAAGTAGTTTATTCATTAGATAAATTAACCAGTTCGTCAAAAATGAGTACATACATATATGTTAAAGGTTCAGATTCAAAACCAGAACCAACACCAAGTGATCCAAAAAATTGCGGTGAATTACTTGGAGAAGATGTTGTTAATTTTATAAATCAAATAATGAAATGGATAAGAATATTTGTTCCAATTTTACTTATTGGACTTGGTATATTAGATTTTACAAAAGCAACTTTTTCTAAAAGTGAAGATGATATGAAAAAATCAAGGGAAAAGTTTATAAAAAGAATAGTAGCAGCGGTATTGGTATTTTTAGCACCAATATTCGTTAATTTGATATTAGAATTAGCAAATAGTGTATGGAGTTGGATTAGTCCAGAAACATGTATTAAATAGGAGGTGATATAATGTATACTTTAGGCTTTTTTAGTGAAATAGGAGAAGCCATAATGGATAGTTTAAGAACATTTATGCTAACATTATGTGATGGAATATATAGATTGATTTATTTTACATTTTATGTATTTGAAAAATTAGGAACAGCTACAATAATACAAGAAGAACAAGTACAAGATATATTTACTCGTGTTGGTCTAATTATTGGAATATTTATGGTATTTAGATTGACTTTCGCATTTATACAATACATTATTGATCCTGATTCTATGGTAGACAACAAAAAAGGAGCAGGAAATATTATAAAAAAAATAATAATTGCAATAGTGCTACTAGGAAGTACATCAACAATATTTAAATTAGCATTTCGTGCCCAAGATTTAATTGTTGATAGCCATATAATATCTAAAATTATATTTAATAATGATGTAGAAGAAACAGAGTCTTTTGGTGGAAGATTAAGTTCAGAAGTATTTACAGCATTTTATAGATTAAATGATGAAGCAGAAACAGCAGGAAACGATTGTGAATCATATTTTATTAATAATGAAAATACAAATGTTATAAAAGCAAATATAGCACAAAAGAATGGATCATTGGATATAGCCTACACCTGTTTAACAGAAAGGGATAGTAATGGCAATTATCTAGTGTCATTTGATGGAGGTGGACTTA
>CAMFBT010000055.1 GCA_945948625.1 uncultured Mycoplasmatota bacterium
GCTAATTCTTTTCCTACATATCTTATATGCCATGGTTCATACATATAACCTGTTATACTATCTTTATTTTTGGGATATCTAATAATAAATCCATATCTATAACAATTTTCTTTAAGCCAAATACTCTCTTCAGTATTATCAAAAGTCATATCAATAGTATTAACATCAATTGCTAATCCAGTTTGATGTTCAGAATAACCTGCACGAGCTGAATATGTATCTGCTTTTTCTTGTCCATCCATTTTTACATAATTGTTATATATATATTTTTGATCACTATATGATCTATATCCAGATGATGCATAAATATTTAATCCTATACTTGAAGCATCACTTTTTAATTCATTAAAAGCATTTTTAACATAATCTACTACTTTGATATAGCCATTAATGGTAACTAAGTTATTTGGAGCAAAATTACTTGGTAATGAATATGTTTTATTTACCACTATTACATCATCTATATAAGTAATTCCATAATAGTTTTTTATTGTATTACCTTTAGATGTTTTACTTATCTTAACATTTTGATTTTCTTTTACTATTACTTTAAATTCTTTTATGCTTTCATTACCTGATGAATCTTTGGCTACATAACTTAAATTATATTCTCCAGGTATCTCAATATTATATTCTCCTTTTACTTCTACTTTTATTTCTTCTTTACTATTGTCATCTGCAGTAATCTCACTTAGTAAATCTGGTTTAGTTGTAAATGCTAATACTTCAATATCTTTTACACCATTTATTTCAGGACTTTTAGTATCTTTAACAATTAACTTAACTTCCTTTTCTTCTCCTTTATAAGTAAAGGTTCCAATATATGTACCAACTTTATATATTTTACTATCACTATTATCTATATCTTTCCAAGTAATATCTTTTATCTTATCATTATTTTTATATAGATAATCTTTAATTGTAGGTATATCTTCTCCTACTTCAATGGTTATTTTATCTTTATAAGTAAATATGTCACTTTTAACAGTAACAAAATATATAAATACTCCAAGTAAAATAATAAAAACACTAACTAAAGATATAATTAATATTTTCTTTTTTTTACTCTTCTTGCTTTTTCTTTCCATATTCTCTCCTTAACTTCTTGTAACAAGGTCTACATACTGAATCATATTCTGCATCAATTCCATCAATAGATACTTGTTCTCCTTCAAATACAGGAATTAACTCTCCATCTATTTTATTTAATCTTAAATTAAATGTTGCTTTTTTACCACATTTACATATTGCTTTTAATTCTTCTATTTTATCTGATATTTCAAATAATCTTTGACTTCCTGGGAACATATTACTAAAAGCATCTGCTCTTAAGCCATAACAAAGTACTGGTATATCAAATTGATCTACTACTTCGGATAATTCATCAACTTGTTTTGGTGTTAAAAACTGTGCTTCATCTACAATTATAACATCAACATTATTATCTATTAAATGATATGTTATTAATTGATAAACATCTATATTTAATAGTACTACATAGTCAGCATTAAGTTCTGCTCCTGATCTACTTTGAATATTACTACCAGCTTTTTTATCATCTCCTGGTTTCATAATAAGTACATTCATACCCTTTTCTTTATAATTATAATAGGTTTTTATAATATCAGTTGTTTTACCACTTTTCATTGCTCCATATTTAAAATATAATTTTGCCATAATTTTCTCCTTACTTCTTAGCTCTTGGATGTGCCATGTTATATGTTTTCTTTATTTGTTCATTTGTTACATGTGTATAGATACTTGTAGTATTTAATGATTCATGACCTAATAATTC
The DNA here is from genome assembly GCA_945948625.1 of uncultured Mycoplasmatota bacterium. Lineage (GTDB taxonomy): Bacteria > Bacillota_I > Bacilli_A > RF39 > UBA660 > CAG-302. Next base: position 1,796 of record CAMFBT010000055.1, read on the forward strand.
TTTAACAGTCATAAGATCTGCTCCTTCTTCTAACATATCAGTAGCAAAAGTATGTCTTATGGTATGAGGACTTATCTTTATATCTAATCCTGCTTTTCTTACTAAATTATTTATTATTACTCTAACATATCTTTCAGATAATTTACCACCATTTTTATTTAATATTAAATAACCATTATTTTGTTTATTAAAACTGTGATATCCATCATTTAAATAAGTATCTAATGCTTTTTCTGTATGATTATTATATAATACTATTCTTTCTTTATCTCCTTTACCTAGTACTTTAATACTTTTATCTTCTCTATTTATATCTTTTATTTTGATATTTACTAGTTCACTTACTCTAATGCCAGTAGCATAAAGTAATTCTATTATTAAAGTATCTCTTTCATTAATAGGATTATTCATATTGCATACAGAAAAAATTTTATCTAACTCTTCATCTTTTAAATATTTAGGTAGATATAATTCTTTCTTTGGATTAGGTATATTATTAAAATAATTATTAGTAATTATTTGTTCTTTTAATAGATAATTATAAAAGCCTCTTATACTACTTAATTTTCTAGATATAGAATTTTTATTTATTTTTCGATCATATAAGTATTTTAAATACTCTTTAGTAATATTTAAATCTATATTTAATATATTAATAAAATTATTACCTAAAAATTCATTATATTCTATTAAATCATCACTATAAGATAATATGGTTTTATCGCTATATTTTTTTACTATTTTTAAATAATTTAAATACTTATCTATATACTTCATACTTAATCACATATTAATTATAGAACAGATAAAAAGATAAGTAAATAGAATAAACTAATTGTTTACAAAAAAATATGTATCTATTTTCTAGATACATATTTACCATCTTTAGTTGATACAATTATTTCTTCATTTTCTTCAATGAATAATGGTACTTTAACTAGCATACCTGTCTCAATAATAGCATCTTTTGTTGCATTAGTTGCAGTATTTCCTTTAATACCAGGTTCTGTTTTAGTAATTTTAAATGATATCTTTTCTGGAAGTTCTATACCAAGCATTTCTCCTTCAAAGAATATTATAATTACTTCTAAACCTTCTTTTAAATATTTAATTTCATTTTCTATTTGTTTTTTATTTAATTCAACTTGTTCATATGTTTCCATATTCATGAAACTATAGTTATCACCATCTGCATAAAGAAATTGCATTTTTTGCTTTTCAACATGGGCAGTAGGTACTTTAATACCAGCATTAAATGTATATTCTGCTATTGAACCAGTTCTTAAATTCTTTAATTTTGCTTTTACAATTGCAGCACCTTTACCTGGCTTTACATGGTTAAACTCTAATACTTGGTATAAATTACCATCATAATTAATAGTTTGACCTGTTTTAAAATCATTAACATTAATCATTTATTTATACCTCCTATTTCTTTGTTTCTTTGTGTTTAGTTGTCTTACGACAATGTTTACAATATTTGTTTAATTCTAATTTCTCTGGAGTGTTCTTTTTATTTTTTTCTTCTGTATAATTGATATTTTTACATTCTTCACACATCAAAGAAACTAATACTCTATTTTCGTTCTTCTTTGCCATTTTTACTCCTCCTCCCGCAGACATCTAAATAATTATATCATATTTTATGCTATTTATACAACTATTTTTTTATTTTTACCTTTATTTTGTTAACTATTTAATTATATATGTTTTATTTTTATGTATTATTTTTTAATAAATACATATATTAAATTAGCAATCTATATTGACAATTGCTAATTTTGTGATATAATATATGGTGTAAAAAGGAGGATGATAAATATGAATATGAATAATCCATATGAAGAAAACTTACAAAAACCATTAGAAAAATATGGTCGTGATATTACTAAAGCTGCCAAAGATGGTAAAATTGATCCTGTTATTGGTAGAGATGATGAAATTAGAAGTATAACTAGAATATTATCTAGAAAAACTAAAAATAATCCTGTATTAATTGGTGAACCAGGTGTTGGTAAAACTGCTATTGTGGAAGGACTTGCTACTAGAATTATTAAAGGTGATGTTCCTAATAGTCTTAAAGATAAAACAATATGGGAACTAGATATGGGTGCTTTAGTTGCTGGAGCTAAATATCGTGGTGAATTTGAGGAAAGACTTAAAGCAGTACTTAAAGAAGTTAAAGATTCTGAAGGTAATATTATTATGTTTATCGATGAAATTCATATGATAGTAGGTGCTGGTGCTATAGAAGGGGCTATGGATGCTGGTAATATGCTTAAACCTATGCTTGCCAGAGGTGAAGTTCATTGTATTGGTGCTACTACTTTAAATGAATACAGAAAGTATATTGAAAAAGATGCTGCTTTGGAAAGAAGATTTCAAAAAGTTCTTGTCAAAGAGCCTACTGTTCTTGATACTATTACTATTTTAAGAGGATTAAAAGCTAAATTTGAAGTATTCCATGGTGTTAATATTAAGGATAAAGCTTTAGTAGCGGCTGCTACTTTATCTGATAGATATATTACTGATAGATTTTTACCTGATAAAGCTATTGACTTAATTGATGAAGCTGCTGCTACTATAAAGGTACAGATGGAATCTGTTCCTACTGAACTTGATAATTTAGAAAGAAGTATTATGAGACTTGAAGTTGAAAAGGAAGCTTTAAAGAAAGAAAAAGATGATATTTCTAAAAATAGAATTAATAATATTGATGAAGAACTATTTAATCTTAAAGAGAAAGAAAAGGATTTAAGAAATAAATGGGAAGAAGAAAAGAATGTTAATTCTAAAATTAGTAAGAAAAAGGAAGAAATTGATTTAGCTAATTTTTCTTTAGAGAAAGCAGAAAATAATTATGATTTAGAAACTGCTGCTAAATTAAGACATGGTACTATTCCTAAGTTAGAAAAAGAACTTATTGAACTTGAAAAGATTAATAAGTCTGAAATATTATCTGACACGGTAGATGAAGAATCTGTTGCTAGAATTATATCTAAATGGACTAATATTCCAGTATCTAAACTTGCTGAAGGTGATAGAGAAAAAATACTTCATCTTGAAGATAATATGAAAAAAAGAGTTAAAGGTCAAGATGAGGCTATTAAATTAGTAAGTGATGCTATTATTCGTTCAAGAGCAGGTATTAAGGATCCTAATAGACCAATTGGTTCATTCATATTTTTAGGTCCAACAGGTACTGGTAAAACTGAAGTTGCTAGAACTCTTGCCTATGAACTTTTTGATGATGAAAGACATATGATTAGAATTGATATGTCTGAATATATGGAAAGTCATTCTGTCGCTAGATTGATTGGTGCTCCTCCAGGATATGTTGGATATGATGAAGGAGGACAACTTACTGAAGCAGTTAGAAGAAATCCTTACTCTATTATTCTATTTGATGAAATTGAAAAAGCTCATCATGATATTTTTAATGTTTTACTTCAAATACTAGATGATGGTAGAATTACTGATGGTCAAGGTAGAACTGTTGATTTTAAAAATACAATTATTATTATGACTTCTAATCTAGGTAGTGAATATATACTTGAAGGATTAGATAATGCTAATGATATGGTTATGAAAGAACTTAAATCTACTTTTAAACCTGAGTTTATTAATCGTATTGATGAAATAGTAATATTTAAGGCATTAAATAAAGATACTATCTACTCTATTTTAGATAATATTATTAGTGATACTGAATATCGTTTAAGAGATAAAAACATTCATCTTATTGTTACTGATAAAGCTAAAGATTATATTGTTAATTCTTCTTATGATGAAAAATATGGTGCAAGACCTATTAAAAGATTTGTTCAAAAGAATGTTGAAACTTTAATTGCAGAAGCTATTATTAATGATAAGATTAAATATAATAGTGATATTACTATTGATTATGATGGTAGTAA
>CAMFBT010000056.1 GCA_945948625.1 uncultured Mycoplasmatota bacterium
CCTTGGACAAAAGAATTAAAATCGATTCAATTAGGTAATTATGACAATCAAGTAGTAATAGATACAACAACTATAGATCCTACATTATATAAAGAATACTTAGAATCAGATCGGCTTTTTATTGGTTGGAATTTAAAATTTGATTTAAAATTTTTATTTAGACATAATATTGTTCCTAAACAAGTTTGGGATGGCTATTTAGCAGAAAAGCTTATGTGGCTTGGTTATCCTCCGGGCATACATTCTTTAAGTCTTAAATCAGCAGGTGAAAATTATCTAAATGTTGAATTAGATAAATCTGTTAGAGGTAAAATCATATATGCAGGATTTACCGAAGATGTAATTATTTATAGTGCCAATGATGTCAAGTACCTAGAGAAAATTATGGAACTACAAAAAGTAGAACTTAAAAAGAAGGAACTTGATAAAGCTATAGTATATGAAAATAAATTTGTATTACCTTTAGCATATTGTGAATATTGTGGAGTAAAATTAGATGTGGCTAAATGGAAAGCCAAAATGCAAAAAGATGAGCAGCGAGTTAAAGCTGCTTTAGACAATTGTAATAAATGGCTATTAGAAAATGAGCCTGATAGTAAATACATTTTTATTGATAGGCAAGGAGATATATTTAGCGGGTTCAACTTAGAACCTCAAGTTACTTTAAACTGGAATAGTACTAAACAATTAATTCCATTATTTAAAAAATATGGAGTAAATGTGGAAGTAGATGATAGAGAAAAGGGAGGAACTAAGGATAGTATAGATGCTAAAAGTTTAAAACCTCAGAAAGATAAATGTAGTCTTATCCCTTTATATTTAGAATATAAAGAAGCTGTTAAAGTTACTTCTACTTATGGAGAAAACTTTCTTAAACAGATTAATCCTGTTAGTGGCAGAATACATACTAATTTTAATCAATTAGGAACTGACACGGGTAAAACTTCAACAAATATTAGAAGAAATATATTATATATACACAAATATTTACAAAGATTCCTCGTACTTTCTAAAGAGAAAGTATGATAAATTCTGCCCGCTTGTAGAGAAATTTACAAGGCAATTCTCCGTAAATTCAGTCAAAGAGAGGGAAAACTATTAGACTGAGCCAAGCCTCTGAAAAGAGGAAGGTGCAGAGACTAGAAACGGAGTACCTAAGTAATAGTCTAGACTATTATATGGTAAATGTATAGTCCAGTGTGTTGACACTGAGGTTAAGTTCTGGAGGAAAAGATAAAGAGCATAAAATAGATTATATTAACATGCAAAATTTACCATCTGATGAAGAAACAAGAGCGTGTTTTGTTGCAGAGGAAGGAAATAGATGGGGAAGTATTGACTACAAAGGCGAGGAATCGTTTCTTATGGCATCTATAGCTAATGATAAAGCCATGCTTGAAGAATTAATAAATGGAGATAAAGACTTACACACACTGACAGCAAAGATAGTATTTTCTGATATTATCCCAAAAGATTGTCCTACTGAAGTAGTTAAGACAAAATATCATGACCTTAGAAAGGTTAGTAAAGGCTACGAGTTTGCCTTCAATTATAATGGCAATGCTGATACTATCAAAAGAAATTTTGGATTAACTGATGAAGAAGCTAATAGAATATATAATGCTTATATGAAAGGATTTAGTGGTTTAAAAGCTTATCAAGAATATAAACATAAAGAATGGTGGAATAAAGGTTACATTCTTATTAGTAGATTAACTGGACATAAGGCATATATATATGACTATGATCAACTTTTAGAAGATAAAAAATGGATGTCCAATTTAGATTGGGATTATTATAGAGAAATGAAATCTTCTTATCCGGAATGTGAGACTGTACAAAGAGTTAGACATTTTTTTAAAAGAAAGTCTGCTTCAGATAAACAATCATCCAATTATGAAATACAAGGAACAGGTGCTATAATATTTAAAGTTGCTTCGGTATATTTTTGGAATAAAATTCTTGAAAATCATTGGTTTGGAAAGGTAAAACTTTGCATTCCAGTTCACGATAAATAATTTGTTGTGGGTAAACCATGTTAATTGCTGGAAAACCTTAAAGATGAAGAAACTACACAAATTTATCGAAAGATATTTGCATAGTTTGAAAATTCTTCATATATTTACACATGACAATATAAATTTTAATATTATGTGTAATAATAGGCAATCAGCAGCTAGCAATCTAAGTAATGAACAACTACAGGTGTTCTTAACTTCTCAATTAGGAGATGGGCATATTCATACTACAAATAGTCATAGTACTTATTATGTTACAAATTGTAAATATGAAGAATATATTAATTATAAAATTCAATTACTTGGAGATTTCTTTAAAAATAAAAGAAAACTTGAAAAGAATGGGTTTTGCCAAACACCTATTTGGGAAATGAGGTCTAAGTCTAGTGATATTTTAGTAGATATTAGAAATATGTCTATAAAAGATATACTTGACTATTTAACTGATTTAGGAATAGCATTATGGTTTTATGATGATGGAAGTCTTCATAAAACTGACTTATATTATAATCTTAACACTCATAAATTCTCAGAAGAAATTCATAGAGAACTATTTGTTCCTTACTTTAAGGATAAGTGGGGAATTACTATCACCCCTACTAAGGAACATAAGAAGGATGGAAGAGAGTTTTGGTATTGCAGGATTAGAAAATATGAAGGAGCTTTTACTATATCAGAGATACTAAGAAAGTATTATGTAAGTTGTTATGATTATAAGATTATTAGTTCAGAGACTATCCAGAAATGGAGTAAGCTCCAAGAGGAGTTGAAAAGCATGGGTAAAGATGTATATGATTTTACACCATTTCAGAGAGGAATGATGCTAAAAAATATATCTTTATAAGATATAGTCCGAACTTATAGGAAACTATAAGAAGTATAGTGGAATCGACTATACTGTAACATTTTTGGAATGGAATATAGAAGCTCCTGCTGAGATTGCTAATGATGTAGTAAAAGTATTATATGACTGTATGGTTAAAGCAGGGAGTTTCTTTTGCACTAGATGTAAATTAGATGCAGATATTAGTTATGATGAGAATGGTAATTTACCAACATACTGGATCCATTAAATTATAAAATTATGATAAAAAAAAGCGAATATTCAAGTGATAGAGTTGAACATCCTTCTCATTACACTTGGCTTAAAGATTTATGTGGAATTGAAGTAATTGATATTACTAGACACATGAATTTTAATCTTGGTAACGTTATAAAATATACGTTACGAGCTGGACATAAATCTGAAGAAGGTTTAAGTGATAAACAAAAACATATAGAAGATTTAAAGAAAGCATTGTTTTATATTAAAGATGAAATTAAAAGATTAGAAGAAAAGGAGAAAAAAGATGGAAAGTAATTATCCTTTAGGAGTAAATGATAAAAATATAGATGAATTAAGGGGAGAAACTTCCCCTAATTCACCTATTGAAATAAATGTACGAGTTGTTAATACTTTAGTTAAAGATGTTAATATAACTACTGAAGATTATAAAGAAGGTAAAGCTACTACTTATGATTTTTCAGAAAGTGATTTAGAAAAAGACTATATGTCACAACATTGTACTATTATAGAGTTATTAGAGTATTTAAAAAATTATGTTTATGAAGATATGAAATCCTCAACTTCAGAATGGGAAAGAATTAAATATGAAAATATTTATAAAGATTGTTGTGGATGGAAAGAAGATCTTTTAGAAATTGAACCATAAATAATAATAATATGCCTAGATATAAAAATGGTAATTACATTGTAACTATCTTAGAGGATGGTACAAAAATTCGTAAAACAGGGGAAGATGAATTTATTCCTAAATTTAGTGAGAACATAGACTGTAAAATTACTGATAAGTGTTCTCAGATGTGTAAATTTTGTTATGAGGGATGTACACCAGATGGTAAACATAGTGACCTCTTCTCCTTTCCTTTTATCAACTCTTTTCATCCTTACACTGAAATAGCATTAAATGGTAATGATTTAGACCATCCTGATATTGATAAGTTTCTTGAATTTCTTAAAGAAAAGAAAGTATTTGCTAATATTACAGTAAATCAAAATCAATTCTTTAATAACTATGATAAAATAAAAGAATGGTCTAAAAATAAATTAGTATATGGAATAGGAGTATCACTTATTCATCCTACAAAAGAACTTATTGAAAAGATGAATAGTATTCCTAATACAGTACTTCATACTATTATTGGTATTTTATCAGAAGATGATATTGAGAAATTAAAAAATCATGATTTAAAAGTATTACTTCTTGGATATAAAGATCTTCAAAGAGGTATTAATTACCATAAAGAACATGATGATTTAATTAAGAAGAATTCTCAATATTTATTTGATAACTTAGATAAAATTGCAAGTTACTTTAAAGTTGTAAGTTTTGATAATTTAGCTATTGAACAATTAAATGTGAAGAGAATTTTAACTAAGAAAGAGTGGGAAGAATTTTATATGGGAGATGACGGTAATTATACTTTTTATATTGATATGGTGAAAGGAGAGTTTGCTAAGAATTCAATATCTAAAGAAAGATTCCCTATTGGTAATAAAACTCTTGATGAAATGTTTCATTTTATTCTAAATAAATATAGTAAATTATGAAAATTCAGATTAGACGAGGTGTATTTGAAACTAATTCAAGTTCAGTACATACATTAACAATAACTAAAAATTCAAATAATTTAAAATTTCCAAAGAAACTTATTTTTGATAGTGGAGACTATGGATGGGAACACTCTTGTCTTAATACTCCAGAAGAAAAAGCAAGTTACTTATGGGAAACTATTAAATGTATTCTTCCAGATGATGAAAATAAGAATCTTGTTGAGTACAATAAAGCTCTTGATTCTATAACTAAAATACTTAAATCTGTAGGAGTAAAAGCAGTATTTAAATATAATAATCCTAAGTATAAAGAATCTAAATATGGAGGTTATTATAAATTCTATAACAAAGAAGGTTATGAAGATGATGGTTATATTGACCATGCGTATGAACTAATTACATTTGTTAAAGAAGTTTGTTTTGATAAAAATAAACTTTTAGGATTCTTATTTTCAGAAAATTCTTATATAGAAACAGGAAATGATAATGAAGATGATGATTTTCCTAGTGAAGACTATGAAACTGAAAATTGTATTGTTTATATAAAAGGTAATTAATTATGACATTTATTATTCATTTTAAGGATGGTCATAGAGAGCAATATAGTAATCACTATGACGAAAATATTGAACATGAAAGAGATGCAGCATGGGATGATGTATATATGCAATTTCCTGATGCAGACTATATTGAAGAATTTTAACTTTAATTGTTATGGATGATTTTATAGTAATTGGATGGCCTGAAATTCAAAAATATATGGAATTAGAAGGGTTTGAAGAGAATACTGCTTTAATTACTCCTAATCCATATTTAGGTATAGATTCTTCAACTTATTTAGTTGATAAAAATTGGTATAACTCTGTAGAATTAAATTAAATTAAACTATGATTACATATTCAGTAAAAACTAAAAATAAGAGAACTTTAAAGATATTTAATGCTTTAAATTCATATTTATTTGAACAATCTGAAGGAGAACTTAGAGGAGTAAAAGAAACAGATATAAAGAAATTAAAAGCTGCTTGTAAAGTTCTATCAAAGATAGTTGCCGCAGGTACTTAGAAG
>CAMFBT010000057.1 GCA_945948625.1 uncultured Mycoplasmatota bacterium
TATCTATATAGTCTTCTAGTAATGTTGATGATGCTAGAAGTGTATTATTGAATGTTTTTAATTTTGTTAAATATTCTTTATACTTAGAATTTTCATTTAGTATATTTATCTTTTCTTTAATTAATTCATCTATTTCTTTATATTTATTATCATTGTTATATTCTAGATGTGTTGCTTTTTTTTGTAATGTTTTTATTTCTTCAATTAAGTTTTTTATTTCTTTATCTTTATCTATAATATCTACTATTTCTTTATATTCTTTATATTCTTTTGAGTTATTTATTGAATTAAATAATTCTTCTATACTAGTTTCTATCACTATTTAGTACTCCTTCCATAGACCATGTTTTTACTTCTGTAATGTAAATATCTACTATTTTTCCTATATAAGAAGGATCTGCTTCTACATTAACTAATTTCATAGTATCAGTATATCCCATTAATTTATTACCTTTATCTGAATATCCTTCAATTAATACTGGTACTACTTTATTTAAGTATTTTTCATTATTCTCCTTAGCATATTTATTTACTACTTTATTTAATCTTTGTAATCTTTCTTCTTTTACTTCTTTTGGTACATTATCTTTCATTGTACTAGCAGGTGTTCCTTCTCTAGGTGAATAAATAAATGTATAAGCTAAATCATATTTTAATTCATTATATATATCTATTGTTTTTTGAAAATCTTCTTCGGTCTCATTTGGAAAGCCCACAATTATATCAGTAGTTATACTAACTCCTGGTATTTTTTCTTTTAATTCATAAAATAATTTTTTGTATTCGTTAGTACTATATCTTCTATTCATTTTCTTTAAAATATTGTCTGATCCTGATTGTATTGGTAAATGTATATAAGGCATTATATTATCATATTTTGCTATTACATCAATCATTTCACTTGAGAAATCCCATGGATGTGATGTTACAAATCTTATTCTATCTATTCCTATCTTTGAAACATCTTCAAGTAAATTAGCCATTGTATATTTATTTTCTAAATCTTTTCCATAGGCATTTACATTTTGTCCTAATAATGTTACTTCTTTATAACCTTTATCTTTTAATTCTTGTACTTCTTTTAATATATCTATTGGTAATCTACTTCTTTGTTTTCCTCTGGTATAAGGTACTATACAATATGAACAGAATTTATCACAACCATATTGGATATTTACCCATGCTTTGTATTTTGAATCTCTTTTTACTGGTAGATTTTCTATAATACTTCCTTCAATTGAATATACTTCAATATTTTGTTTTCTTTCTTTCATGATATTATCTAATAATACTGGTATATCATATATATTATGTGTACCAAGTACAATATCTACCCATTTATATTTATCTTTAAGCATATTGGATACTGATTCTTCTTGAGGCATACATCCTCCTATTATTGTTATTATATTGGGATTTTCTTCTTTTAATTTTTTTATTCTTCCTAATATTCCAATAACTTTATTATGAGCATTTTCTCTAATGGCACATGTATTTAAAATTATAACATCTGCTTTTTCATAATTTTCTTCTTTGGTATATTCTAGTTCTTCCATAATACCAGAAATATTTTCACTATCATGAACATTCATTTGACATCCATATGTTAATATAGTATATTTTTTATTTTTTCCAATACCTTTTATTGTATTAGGAATATTATATTTATCATAAGATATTTCCACTTTATCTTTTGTTCTTACTCTTGCTTCTTTTATGTTTGGTAATATCATTTTATTTCCTTCTTTCTAATATTTTTCCTTTACTATATAAGTAATTATATTCATTTTGGAATTTTAAGTTTTCTCTTTTTTTATCATTTATATAATCTACTATTTCACTAGCAGTATTTTCTAATTCATAATATTCTTTATCACTTTTTAATCCTTCAAATAATTGAAGATATGTTAAATATTGATTAAAAGAATCTATAAATCTTCTCGCAGCACTTGAAGAATGTGAATAATAATTATAGCATAATCCTTCATGACCAAGATTTTCTATACTATAATAAGCATTTAAATAACTATAGCTTAGTATATTTACCATTTTTTGATATTCTTTATCTGGAATATTACCATCATATGTTTTTACCATTTCACTAAATACTTTGTCTGCGACATTCTTATTATGTATTTTTTGATTACGATATGTGTAAATAAATCCTCTTTCACTAAAATACTTTGGAACTGTGCTATTTACTAAAAGCATTGATTCTTGTACTATGTTCGCAGATATTGATTTATCTGCGAATGTACTTGGATGATAGTTTACTTTTTTTATTAAGCTTTCTACTTTACGATATTTTTCTTTTCCGCTATTTCTTCCCTTTAAAATACTTGTTATTAGTGATATTTTTTCAAGCATTTTTATTGTATCTTGATCTATATTATCACCTTTATCTACATCATCATAAGTAAGTCTATGATTTACTTCTATTACTCCTTTTATTATTTCTAAACTATTTGTATCTAAATTAAAAGATGGATCTACTAAATATTTATATATTATGACATTTTTGGGTATATAAGGTAGTAATGAACATAATTTATTTGAAATACATGGATGATATAAATCTATATTTTTATCAATTAAATATATTGTTTCTATTTTACTAAGGGCATCGTAAAATGTTTTTGATTTATATGGTATTAATGATGGTATATCAGTAATTCCAACATAAAAATTATAACTTCCATCTTTATTTTGAGATAAACTTATTGCATCATCTAAACACATTGCTTCTTTATCATCTATTGTAATAAAATTAGAATTTATTAGTTTTCTACCTTTTATTTCAAATTTAAAAGTAGTTAATTCTTTCATAACTTCATCATGTATTTTTGTTGTTATATGATATTTTCTCTCTAAATCACCACTATCGATTTTGCCATAATCTTTTATTCTATTCATTATTTCTTTAACATATTTTTTATTTTTATGTTTAGATAATTTCTCTAAATATATGTTTTTATCTTTTAATATTTTTTCTTCTAGAGAATGTAAGAAAATAATTATAACATCATAAAAATATTCTATATCGTTTTCCTCGTTATTATTTAGAAAATGTTCTAATATATTATAAAATATATTATTTTCATTTTGATCTACTACTTTTAAAATATCATTTTCATATTTTATTAATACTTTTACTGCTTCTATATTTTTTTCTTTGAATATTATATGACTATAAAAATTATATTTATTAAAGTTATTTTCTTTTTCTTCTTTTAATTTCATTTTACGATTTAAATCAATTAGAGTTAATTTTATATTTTTAAATTCTATTGTATTTATATTTAATTTTGATAATTTATAATTTATTTCTCTTACTTTATTATTTATTATTTTATAATATTCAGTACTTTGATTATCTATTATTTCTTCTATGTTATATAGTATTATGTTTATTTCATCATAAGTACATGTGGAAATACTATCATAAAATATTTTAAATATTATGTCTATGGTTTCTTTATAATCTTCTTTTAGATAGTTATTTACTATATTAAAATCTATTTCTTTTTCTGATAATAAAATACTTTTTAATTTATTATAGATACTGCTCATAAAATCACTCCTAGTGTATTATATTAATTTTTCTTGTAGTCGGTTAAAATACTTAAAAATGCTTCACTTGGTATTTCTACTTTACCAATTGTTTTCATTTTCTTTTTTCCTTCTTTTTGTTTTTCTAAGAGTTTTCTCTTTCTTGTGATATCTCCTCCATAACATTTTGCAAGAACATCTTTCCTCATTGCTTTGATATCACTTCTTGCTATTACTTTGCTTCCAATTACTGCTTGTATTGGTACTTCAAATAATTGTCTTGGAATTATATTTTTTAAATTATCAACCATTTTTCTTCCTCTAGCATAAGCAAAGTCTTTATGAACTATAAGTGATAATGCATCTACTGCTTCACCATTTAATAAGATATCCATTTTTACTAAGTCACTTTCTTTATATCCTATCACTTCATAATCAAAAGAGGCATATCCTTTAGTTGATGATTTTAATCTATCAAAGAAATCATATACTATTTCTGATAATGGTAATTCATAATGAATATTTACTCTAGTTGTATCTAAATAATCTATACTTTTATAGATTCCTCTCTTATCTTGACATAGTTCCATTACCTCTCCAATATAGTCAGTTGGTACTAAAATATTAGTAAAAATATATGGTTCTTTTATACTTTTTATTCTAACTTTGTCAGGCATCATACTTGGATTATCAATAAAGATAGTACTATTATCTGTTAAGTTTATTTCATAATTTACAGATGGTGTTGTTGCTATTATTTCAATACCAAACTCTCTTTCTATTCTTTCAGATATTATTTCTAAATGTAATAGTCCTAAAAATCCCATACGAAAACCAAATCCTAAAGTACTGGATGTCTCTGGTTCAAAAGTTAATGCTGCATCATTTAATTTTAATTTTTCAATAGCTTCTTTTAATGCTGGATATTTATTTGATTCAATTGGGTATATACCACAGTAAACCATTGGTTTCATTGGTTTATATCCTGGTAATGGTATTTCTGCTTCATTATTAGCATCGGTAATAGTATCTCCTACTTCTACTGACGATAGACTCTTTATTGATGCAGTAATAAAACCTACTTCACCTTCTTTTAACTCTTCTACTTCATGTTCAAATGGTGTATGATATCCTAAAGATACTACATCGTAAGTAGCTCCAGTTGTCATCATTTTTATTTTAGTTTTTTTAGTAATTTTACCTGATACTACTCTTACTAATATTACTACCCCTTTATAAGAATCAAAATAACTATCAAAAATTAAACATTTTAATTTATCATCACTTTTTTTAGGTGCTGGTACTCTATCTATTATAGCCTCTACTAGTGCTGGTATTCCTTCTCCTGTTTTTGCAGATACTTTTATTATTTCTTCACTAGTAAATCCAAAAGTATCAAACAATTCTTTTTCTACTTTTGGTATATCTGCACTAGGTAAATCTATTTTGTTTATTACTGGTATTATTTCTAAATTATTATCAAGAGCTAAGTAGACATTAGCTAATGTTTGTGCTTCAATTCCTTGAGTAGCATCTACTACTAAGATGGCACCTTCACATGCTGCTAGAGAACGAGATACTTCATAACTAAAATCTACATGTCCTGGTGTATCTATTAAATTAAGGATATAACCATTATAAGATAATCTTACAGCATTTAATTTAATTGTTATGCCTCTTTCTCTTTCAATATCCATATTATCTAGTAATTGGTCTTTCATTTGTCTTTTATCTACTTCACCAGTATATTCTAAAATACGATCAGCAAGAGTACTCTTGCCATGATCGATATGTGCTATTATACTAAAATTTCTTATTTTTGATGTATCCATTATTATCACTGCCTTCTATAAAATTATATCAAAAATTAGTATAAAAAAAAAGAAGAAATATTACATTTCTTAAACTTTTATCTTGATATCTCTTAACTAGTTAAAGTAGCATTCTCTCCTGTAGCATATAAATCAAATGATAATGTTTGATTTTGCATTGTACTAGGATTAGTATAAT
>CAMFBT010000058.1 GCA_945948625.1 uncultured Mycoplasmatota bacterium
ATAAGAAAAAAATAAAGTAAAATCATTTACTTATTTATCATAATATGTTAATATATATATGGCTTTTCAAAAAATATACACAAATATTGATTTAATTATCCCAGTGCCTAATATATTAGGTGGATATTAAAAAAGAGATATTTGGAAGCAAAACGAAAGGAGATTGATAAAATGACAGTAGTATCTATGAGCTATTTGTTAGAAGCAGGAGTTCACTTTGGTCATCAAACTAAAAGATGGAATCCTAAAATGAAAGAGTATATATATAACTCTAGAGATGATATTTATATCATTGACTTACAAAAAACAGTTGCTAAAATGGAAGAAGCTTATGAAGCATTAAATAAAATAGCAGCAGATGGAGGAAAAGTTCTATATGTAGGAACTAAAAAACAAGCACAAGATGTATGTAAAGAAGAAGCTGAAAGAAGTAATATGTACTACATGACTGAAAGATGGTTAGGAGGAACATTAACAAACTTCAAAACTATCAGAAGAAGAGTAAATCGTCTAGAAGAAATTGAAAAAATGGAAAAAGACGGAACATTTGATAAACTACCTAAAAAAGAAGTAGTAGGATTAAAGAAGGAATATGAAAAATTAAATAAGAACTTATGTGGAATTAGAGAAATGACTAAATTACCACAAGCTATAATTATTGTAGATTCAACTAAAGAATACAATGCAATAAGAGAAGCAAGAAAATTAGGTATTCCAGTATTTGGTTTAATTGACACAAACTGTGATCCAGATGATGTAGATTATGTACTTCCAGGAAATGATGATGCTGTAAGAAGTATTAAAGTAGTACTTGGAGCATTAACTAATGCTATTATTGAAGCAAATGGAGGAACAATTGTAGATTATGTAAGTGAAGATGATAAAAAGCCCGCTAAAGAAAAAACTTTTACTAAAAAAGAAAAGAAAGAAGTAAAAGAAACAAAAGAAGTTACTGATAAAGAAGAAATAAAAGAAGAAAAGCCAGAATTAGATTTAAATATTTTAACAGTAGCAGAACTTAGAGAATTAGCAAAGAAAAAAGAAATAAAAGGTTACTCTAAGATGAAAAAAGAAGAATTAATTGAAAATTTAAAATAAGGAGGAATACTATGATTACTGCAAATATGGTAAAAGAATTAAGAGAATCAACAGGAGCAGGAATGCTAGATTGTAAAAAAGCTCTTACTGAAACAAATGGTAATATGGAAGAAGCAATAAATTGGCTTAGAGAAAAAGGAATTTCTAAAGCTGCAAAAAAACAAGCAAGAATTGCTGCTGAAGGTTTAGCTAAAACTATAGTTGAAGGTAATAAAGCAGTTATAGTTGAAGTTAATTCAGAAACAGATTTCGTTGCAAAAAATCCAGAGTTTACTGGATTAGTAGAAATGATTGCTAAAGCAATATTAAATAGCAATGTAAAAACAGTTGAAGAAGCAATGAAATTAGAAGTAGAAGGTAATACAATTGAAAACATAATTGTAAATAAAACTGCTACAATTGGAGAAAAATTATCATTTAGAAGATTTGAATTAATAGAAAAAGAAGATAATCAAGTATTTGGAACTTATTCACATATGGGTGGAAAAATTGTTACATTAACTATTCTTGAAGGAAAAGATGAAGAAGTAGCAAAAGATATAGCAATGCAAATAGCAGCTATGAGACCACTATATTTAGATAAAGAATCAGTACCTACTGAAAGAGTAGAAAAAGAAAGAGAAATCTTAACTGAACAAGCAGAAAACGAAGGATTAGATCAAAATAAACTTCCAATGATTGTAAATGGAAGACTAGGTAAATTCTTTGAAGAAGTATGTTTATTAGATCAAGGCTTTGTAAAAGAAAATAAAATGAAAGTATCTAAATATGTAGAAAGTAAAAATATGAAAGTATTATCTTTTGTAAGATATGAAGTTGGCGAAGGAATGGAAAAAAGAGAAGAAAACTTTGCTGATGAAGTAGCAAAACAAATAAATGCTTAATTTAAAAAGTAGATTAGAATTTAACTAATCTACTTTTTTTCCACAATTTTCACAAAACTTAACATCAGATTTCAACTTAACTCCACAGCCTAAACAATATTTTTCTTTATCAGCATTTTCACTATTAACATCACCAATTGGACCATTAGGACTAACAACAATAGTATTATCATAAGTATATTTACTTGAGAAACCTAATACCATAGTTATTATTGGTGCCACGAAAATACTTGCTACTGCAAAACCTATTGGTTGTTGTTTCATTTTTTTAGCTAAGTTATAAAATATAAAGAAATTAACCGCTAATGAAGCAAGATTACAGATATAATTTAAACCATCAATTCCCAATATACTACATATTGTTCCAGATATAGCAATTAAGAAATACCACCAATTAAGACCTGAAATTTCTACAAGTACAAATGTGTTATAGAATGGAATAATAGCTTTCCATCCCTCTTTACCTGCTTTTTCAAATAATTTCCAAAGTCCAATAACATAAAATACATAAAATACTAAAAGTAATAATAGTACAATTATTGAACCTCCTAAAATTACTGCAAAAATATTATTTTCCATACTTTACTCCTTTCATTATTTAATATATCAAAAAAACAAAATAATTACAATATAAAAATAAATATTTATTCTACTACTAATGGTTTAAACTCTTCGATAGCGGTAACCAGCTTAGGATGTCTAATAACAAAATGAATATTAGGATTATTATTCTTAGATAGAATAACATATTTATTAGTTATAATAGTAATAGAAATATTGTTAAAAGTATTTTTATCTTGATAAATAATATTATAATTATTATTATTTTTAGCAAAATCTTCAGTACATTTAAGATGCTCTAAATATTCATCATAATTATAACTAATGCTTTTGTCGTAGAAGGTATTCTCTAAAGAAAGATTTATTTTATCAATATTTTTATTATCATAAACAAAAATATAATCATTAATAGTATTCTTATTAAGAATATTATTTATATTATTTTCTTCATTATGTTTATAATTAATAATACTATCTATATCATTATTATCAATATTATTTCTTTTTAATATTTTAATAAGTAAATTATCACTCATAGTAAATAGAGGCAGAGAAGATAGATATCTTTTCCTATTGCCAAGTATTTTAGAGTCTTCATTTAGGAAGATGTTATAATCATTATAATTATCTTTAGTATAGATATCCATAAGCGAATTAGCCTTTTTTAACAACAAATCAGCTTTCTTTTGATAGTAGGCAACTTCTCTAGAATTATTAGTTAAGTGATATTTACCATCATTATGAAATCCCTTAATACATTCACCATCTAAAGCAGCAACACCAGATACATAAGTTAAATGTTCATAAATATTATTTTTATTATCTTTAAAATAGTATGGTGATATTTGACCGGTCATGTATATAGGTATCCAACTTTCAAGTCCTAACATCATTTCATTAAAAGGTCTATCTAAGTTATGTATAATATTCAAATGTAAGCCTTTTTTCAAACATAATGCAATAGCAAACATCCATTTTTTACCAAAATCAGTATCTTTAGCCATATCTTCCATAGGCATATTACTATACATGAAAATATCATGATTATTTTTATTTAATACTGTTGCTTTAAAAAAGTCAAGTTCACCATTTTTCATTTCTTCAATGCCATAGTAGTTTTTACTCTTAGTCTTATAAAAAGGAATATTAGGTATTTTAAGTTCATCAAAATGAATAGACTTAATATAATCATTCAAATTAAAATTATCAAGATTATTTAAAAAATCACTAATATAACCATTATCATTGTTACATATACCATTATTATTAGTAAGAAAATTAAATATTAAATTAAATAGATCATTATCACTAATGGTAGACTCATCATTAATATTTAGTAGACAATATACTTTATCAATATTTTCATTATTATTATACTTTACCATTATATAATTAGTAACTTTAGTACAAAAATTAACTGGATCTGAAGGCTTTGTTTTACCATATCTAATTCTTGAAATATGTGAAGCATCAAAGACAATATATTTAGCCATATCATTAATATTAACTTTTAAAGTAGTAATAAGAGTATTAAACTTTTTACTAAAATTATCATAGTCAAAAGGATCATCTTCTTTAATAACTTTAACAAGTTCATTATAAATATTAACTTCCATAAATTTACTAATATTTTTTTCTTTAATAATATCTTCAATAGCAGTACTTATTTTCTTTAATTGGATACTATTTTCTCTAGGTATTCTTTTACCACTACGATATCTACTGATAAGAGATTCTGATATACCAGATTTAATAGATAGTTCTTTAGAAGAACAATTAATAATATTTAAGTAATCATTAAGTTTATCTTTAAAAGCCATATTGTTTTACCTCTAAAATAATTATACTACAAATAACAACAACTTTCCAGTAGAAACATTGCTTTAAATGGTAAGACAATTGTCATATAGTAAATTTTAAATTATACTAAAATAAATAAGGAGTGAGAAAATGAAAAAAATAGATTTAAAAAAACTAAAAGAAAAACCATCATTTATATTACTAGCAGTAGTTGGAGCGATAATAGTATTACTAGTAATCTTAAAACTAATCGATTTAGTCGCTGGTACTACGATTATTACTAGTCCTGATGCTAAATTAAAAATAGTTAAATCAGAAGTTAGTAAAATAGAGTTAGAAGATTATAAAACAAATGAATTTTCTATTAAAAAACCTAAAGGATGGAAAGTTGATACTATAGGTGATTATATTCATTATACTATTAAAGTATATGATCCTAATAATACTACTTATCAGTTTTTCTTTAATATGAAAACTGAAGGATATAACAAATCAGAAGAGGCAAAGAATTGGCAACAAAAGTATTATCCAGATAGTATGTTTGCTAAAACAAGTGTAATTGCTACTAAAGATACAGAAGGCTTTTATAAAATATTTAATGACTTAGGAACATTAAATAATACAAGTACTTTTACTTTTCCAACTTTAAATGATTTTACTGTTGTTGATAACTTAGGTACAGGTGTATTAGGAGGAGATCTTTTAAGAGCAACATTTAAAGACGAAAATGGTAAAGAAGGAGAAGGAATCTTTACTGCCTATGTATATGATGCTGGACCATATTATGTGTATGAAAATATAATTTCTGGTAAACAAATTGATGTATATTATCTAAATGTATATGATGCTATCTTTATTACTGCTCCTAAAGATGAATTTATAAATTGGGAAGATACTTTAAATACTATGGTTTCATCTCTAGAATTTACTGACACTTTTATAAATGGCTTTAATAAAGAACAAGATACTGTAATGAGTACTTTCCAAAGTGTCAGAAACATGTGCAACGAGATATCTGATGGCATAATGGATTCTTGGGAGAAGAGAAGTGCTACATATGATATAATGAGTCAAAAACAAAGTGATGCTACGCTTGGTTATGAAAGAGTGTACGATACTGAAACAGGAGAAATTTATAAAGCGTATAATGGATTTACTGATGATTATACGGGTGAAAGATATAAAACTATAACAGATGATATGTATA
>CAMFBT010000059.1 GCA_945948625.1 uncultured Mycoplasmatota bacterium
AATTATCTTTGTAAATAACTTTCTAATAATTTGACAAAAAAAGTGTAAATAAAAACTTCTATCATAAGATAGAAGTTCTATTATACCTTAAAATAATTAAATATTTCAATCTATTTGTAAGAACTCTCTACAGTTCTATGGTTATCTATTATGAAACAGATAACTTATATGGATCTGAACTTGTTCCTGTTCCCGACTCCACGTATAATTTAGATGACAAATATAGAACTGGGAAAATATCAATTTTGCTATAAGCAGATATACCAGTATCAACCTTGCCGGACGAATTGACAGTCCAAACAGAATCGGAGTCGTCCGAACCAGAGGTTAATAACCAAGTATTACTTGTAAAAATAGTTTTCATCCAGTTTACACTTGTACAGGTTGAATCATTATAACCATATAAGTTTTGGGTACAACTTCCTAAATCTGCCGCATAGCCATAGTCACTTGGATATGGTAATGCTATCTTTCCTGTCCATGATGTTGGCCTTCCTGTATATACTGTTGTTCCTCTTTCATATCCGTATATTTGATTAGAATATATTGAACTATCATTCCATCCACCAAGATAATACTTTGTACTTGATATTAAGTTTCTTGTAGTAGCATTTTTTATTCCAGCATTTGTAAAATCACATGTTTCTGTGGCATTATTCTCGCCAACATAATGTGAGCCAATTTCTGAATTATAATATAAACTTCCTCCAATTGTTTCGCTTTCATATCCAGGGTTTAATAATTTCATTAATCTAGCATCGGTCCAATCATTTTTACCATAATCATTTTCTGCTCCAGTACTAGTATTTTTATTATCCCATGAAAAAGTTGGTACAGTTGTATTTAATGGTGAATCTGAAGAATATAATACTATAATACTTCCTCTCATTATCTTTACTTTACCTTCAAATACTCCAATTATTCTCCATGTTTCACATGTGTCTGATGTTTGATTTGAATAGTCAGAACAATTGAAATAAATATAGTTACTCGGTTCTGCTCCATAGTATCTTATATTACCACTATTTATATCAGTACTACTACTACCTAATCTATCATTCATAAGTCCTACACTAGGTACTGTATTATATGTAATACTATTATTTGTTACTGTACTCTTTTCAGCATTTGTATATAGATTAGTTATAAAAGTTGTAAGTTTTGTATATACTTCACTAACCAATGTATATCCACTAGGTATTATTAAATCTCCTCCATTTTCATATCCTAATACCGTTTTAATACTTGCAGTACTATCAGAAGTACCACTATTAGTTATATATAATTTTATATACTTATTCTCTCCATAATCAAAAGTACCTGTTGCACTATTTTCTGAATCATCATATATTTTTACTGTTATATTGCTACCAGAATATACTACACCATATTGTACTATACCATTATTAGTATTAGTTATATGATATATAATAGTCTTACTACTACCAGAAGGTATTGTTATTTCTTGTAAAGAATTATTAAGTGTTACATTATATGTATCATTTGTATTACTAGCTACTATACTAGTAGCATATGTTCCATATAAACCTATAATTACCACTACTAAAAGTACTATTACCATTATTATAATTGTTTTCTTTTTCATAGTTAATATTCCTCCAATATAAAAGTAAATAATAATTATTTCTCTTATCTATCTTACATATAAATAATAACATAATTTAAGTAGTATTTCAAGACAAAATAAAAAAAAAGAAAAAACATATCATATATAATTTTTTCTTCTTTTCTTTTTCTTAATATTATCATCAATAATAAAACTACTAAATAATTCAGTACTAATTTTATTAACACCATAAAAACTATTATTCTTAATATTATTAATAATATTCTCATTACCAGTAAGTTTATAATAAGTTTCAATATACAATTTCTTAATAATATTAAAATAATATGTAATAACATTTTTATCATTAGTACCATTTATTTTATAATTAGAATCACTACAACATAATATTTCAAAAGCATAAAAATAAACATTAGGAACAATAAAACCATAACCATGATTAATATTAATAATTTCTTCTTCTTTATTAAAATTCATTAAATCATATATAGAATCTATAGCATACATTAATCTATATTTAGTTATCATAAGTTCATCTTTAACATCATCATTTAATACTCTATTTATTTCATTATTTAATAATTTTAAGTACATTAAATAAAAATTAAGTCTAGCCATATCATCCATGTTAAAAGATTTATTTCTCTTCTTAAAAGAAGTTTCCATCTTGCTAGAAAGTACATATTTAGATACAGGTTCATTAATAAATATTGCTCTATCTAAAGCATTATTTAATAAATATTCTTGGTTAAAAAGAGGATTATCAAAAATCTGTAACAATCTTTCTTCATCTTTCATAGATCTACTACTATCTTTAGCATATTTAATTAAGTTTTTATTATCAATCTCATCAAAACTATTATTAACATTAATATACATAGTATCAATAATAATTTTAAGTAATTTAATTTTCTTTATTTTCTGATATCTTTCTTCTTCATAAAATAAATCATAATAA
This sequence comes from uncultured Mycoplasmatota bacterium, assembly GCA_945948625.1. Taxonomy (GTDB): domain Bacteria; phylum Bacillota_I; class Bacilli_A; order RF39; family UBA660; genus CAG-302. The sequence goes on from CAMFBT010000059.1 coordinate 2,547, forward strand.
CAAAAATCTAAATATTCTTTTTCCAATTCTTCTTCTAATTTAAGCATAAAATCATATACCTGAGTATTAATATTAATACCAAGTATCTCTAAAAAACAATAATTATTTGAAATAATATTATATATTTGAATAATAAATTGATCATCATAATTATAAGTTACTTCTTCTATTAAATATTTAAGTTTATCAATACTAACATCATCATCTAAAGTAATAATATTTTCTTCCATTTGAAAATAATCCTCATATTCACTAAGAAAAAAAGAAAGTTCATTACTAAAATCAAAATCAAAAATCAAATCTTCTAATTCTTCTTTATCAAAATCAAGTAACCCAATTAATTTCTTTAAGAAAATAATTAAAGTTTTAGTACTAATACTAGTATCTTTATTATTTTCTTTTAAAATAATCATAATTTCAAATATAACATAAGCAACTGGAATATCCATAAACCTATACCTCCACTGACATAAAAGATAACAATAATATATCATAAATCAATAACAAAATCAATTAAAAATAGGATAACAATATCCTATTTCTTTTTATCAATCATTTCATTAATAACAGTACCAAATGAAGCAATATCTTTCATATCAGATGGAATAATTATTTTAGTAGATTGACCATCTGCTATTTTTGCTAAAGTTTCATAACTCTTTAATGTAAGAACAGATGCATCAGCTTTAGCTTCTTTAAGTAATTTAATACCATCAGCTTCTGCTTTTTTTATCTTAAGAAGTGCTTCTGCTTCACCTTCAGCCATTTTAATTTGTGCTTCTTTTTGTGCTTCTGCTTTTAATATTGCTGACTCTTTTTCACCTTCTGCAATCAAAATACTAGATTTCTTTTCTCCCTCTGCTTGAAGAATCTTTTCTCTTCTTTCTCTTTCTGCTCTCATTTGTTTTTCCATAGCTTCTTGTATATCCCTAGGTGGTAAAATATTTTTTACTTCTACTCTATTAACTTTAATTCCCCAAGGATCAGTAGCCTCATCCAATATACTTCTCATCTTAGAATTAATAATATCTCTTGAAGTTAGTGTTTGGTCAAGCTCTAACTCACCAATAATATTTCTAAGTGTAGTAGCAGTTAAATTTTCAATAGCACTAATTGGATTTTCAATACCATAAGTATATAACTTAGGATCAGTAATTTGAAAATACACAACAGTATCAATTTGCATTGTAACATTATCCTTAGTAATAACCGGTTGAGGTGCAAAATCTTTTACAATCTCTTTCAAAGTAACCTTATTAGATACTCTATCTATAAAAGGAACCTTAAAATGAAGTCCATTATGCCATGTAGTTAAATAACTACCAAGTCTTTCAATAACATAACTTTTAGCTTGCGGTACTATTTTAATATTTGGTATAACAAAAATAACCACTAGTAATAAAATAATAATAAATACTTCCATACTATTTTTCCTCCCATTTCTCTACTTTTAATTTTACACTATTAATAGATAATATTCTCACTAATTCTCCCTTAGTAATATCAGTATCAGAATAAGCTGACCAACACTTACCATCAACTTTTACTTCTCCAATATTATCTTTAGTAATGTCCTCAGTAACAATCCCCTTCATTCCAATTATTCTATCTATATTTGTCTTAGTATTATTAGATTTAATTTTACTATATATCTTTTTACTAAGAGGCATAAGTAAAATACCAATAACCACAAATATAACTATCTGTATATATAAATTATCAGTAAACTTAGATACTATCATAGAAATCAAACTACTAACAACAAACCATATACTAACTAAATTAGTCGTAGATATTTCTATAATACCAAGAACTACTGCTATTAAAAACCATACATAAAACATAACTACCACCTACTTCAAAATATGTTCTCTTAAGTCATAGTATAACAAAAAAACATTTTATTTTCAAGAACTAATTTTACTATCTCCATTACTATAATCAATAATTACACCATCTTCTATATTATAAACAAATACATTAAACATAATTCCTTTACCATTATCTTCAACAGAATAAGCTTCCATCTCTACACCAGTAGCAAGTAAATTATTACCTTCAAATACCGGAGTAACCCTATATAAAACATGATTATTAGTCTTTTTAATATAATTGGCAACTTTATTTTCAAATTGAAGCATACCAATAGTATTCATACTTCTAGTACAAGTAATCAAATTCTTAGAATTTGCATTTTCTCCTGTTAATTGATATCCAATCAAATGACACCTATTATACAAATACTTCCCATCAATATGATCATATTTAATAGTATGCCATCCACTAGGTTTTATTCCACCTATTGATTCTCTCTTCTCCGTAGGCATCAAATCAATTCCAATATTAGCAGAAGCAACTCCACACCTACCTAAATAATCCAAATCACTATATTTTTCAAAAGAACTAGTACTATAATCTTCTTCATTAAAATAAGGTATATTATCATTTATAATAACATAACTATTACCACTATAAT
>CAMFBT010000060.1 GCA_945948625.1 uncultured Mycoplasmatota bacterium
AAGAATGTTATTGTTGAAAAGTTACATGGTATTGAGATTCTTTCTTGTACTGATGTTCTTTGTTTAGATAAGACTGGTACTATTACTGATGGTACTATGGAAGTTGTAGAACTTATTCAATTAGATAATAAAGATAATATTTCTGATATAATTGCTAACATTAATACTGAAGAAGCTAATAATTCTACGGATGTTGCTTTGAAGAAAAAATATGGTGTTAAAAATAATTTAAATGTTCAAGATAGAATTCCTTTTTCTTCTTCTAAAAAATGTAGTATTACAGTAATTGATGATATTAAATATTATTTGGGAGCTTTGGAATATATTACTGATAAGAATATTAATGATTATGAAATGCTTGATAAATATATTAAAAAGGGGTATAGAATAATTACTCTTGCTAAAGAAAAAAATAATAATATTGAAGTATTAGGATTTATAGTTATAAAAGATAATATTAGAGATAATGCAGGGGATACTTTGAGATATTTTAAAGAGCAGGGAGTAGAGATTAAAATTATATCTGGAGATAATCCTAGTACTGTATCTAATATTTTAAAGCAATTAGATTTTGAAGGTTATGATAGATATATTGAAGGAAAAGATTTACCTAATGATTATGAAGAATTAATTTCTGTTGTACAAGATAAGACAATATTTGGAAGAATGACACCAGTTCAAAAACAAATGGTAATAAAAGCTTTGAAAGAGAATAATACTGTTTCTATGATTGGTGATGGTGTTAATGATATTCTTGCATTAAAAGAAGCTGATTGTGGTATTGCTTTAGGTGGTGGAGTTAGTGCTGCTAGAAGTGTATCTGATGTTGTATTAAAAACTGATGATTTTTCAGTACTACCTAGTATTGTAAATGAGGGTAGAAGGGTTGTAAATAATATAGAGAGAGTAGCATCGATGTATTTAATTAAAACTACATATTCATTTTTATTATGTCTTTTATCAATTGGGTTATCTCATGAATATCCTTTTTATCCAATACAATTATCGTTAATTAGTGCTATATGTGTTGGTATACCTTCTTTCTTTTTGGCATTAGAGCCTAATTATAATAAAGTTGGTAAAAACTTTATAGTAAATGTATTTAGGAATGCTGTACCTAATGGTGTTACTGTTGTACTTAATATTTTTATTGTAATAATGTTTTGTACTATATTTAATAAGAATTTTGAATCTTATCGTTTAATAGTTGTTTGTTTAACTGGATTTATTACTTTGAGACTTTTATATACAATATGTAAACCACTTAATTTATGGAGAAAGATTTTGTTATTATTTTGTACAATATCATTTTTTGAACTATTAATTTTGCTTCCAGACTTGTTTTTGGTTACAAAATTTGATATAGTAAGTATTGTTTTTATTACTTTGCTTGCATTTTTTGATACTTATATTATTGATTTTCTAATTGATATGTTTGATAAAATAGTGGTAAAAATAAAAGAGGTTAAAGATGAAAAGAGAAAAGAATAAAAAGATAAACTATCTTAGAATATTATGGGTAAGTGGTATATATATTATTTTAATTATAATACTTGTACTTGTTGTGATATTTAAAGTTAGATATGAAGGAAGATGATTATATGTTTGTAGATGAAGTATTAATGACTGTAGAAGCAGGAAGTGGCGGAAATGGTTGTATGGCATATCGCAGAGAAGCTTGTGTACCAATGGGTGGTCCATTTGGTGGTAATGGTGGTAAAGGCTCTGATATTATATTTAAGGCTGATAGTGGACTTAAAACTTTAATTGATTTGAGGTATCAAAAGAAAATTAAAGGAAATAATGGTCAGAATGGTGAAGGTAAAAATAAATATGGTAGTAATAGTGAAGATTTAGTTATAAAAGTTCCTATTGGGACTACGGTTAAGGATGCTGATACTGGAGTGGTAATTGCTGATCTTACTAAGAATGGAGAGACTGCTACTATAGCTTATGGTGGTAGAGGAGGAAGAGGAAATGTTAGTTTATCTTCTAAAAATAATCCTTGTCCTTCTTATGCTGAAAATGGGGAACCTGGTGAGGTTAGAAAAATACGAGTTGAACTTCGTATGATTGCAGATGTTGGACTTGTAGGTATGCCTTCTGTTGGTAAAAGTACTATTCTTTCTATGATATCTAATGCTAATCCTAAAATTGCTGATTATCATTTTACTACTTTATCTCCTAATTTAGGAGTAGTAAAGACAAAAGACAATACTTTTGTAGTAGCGGATCTTCCTGGACTTATTGAAGGTGCTAGTATGGGAGCTGGTCTTGGTCATAAGTTTTTAAAACATGTTGAAAGAACAAAAATTATTGCACATGTTGTTGATATGGCAGGTACTGAGGGTAGAAATCCTTATGATGATTATGTTACAATAAGAAAAGAGTTGGAGTCATTTAGTCCTAAACTTCTTACTAAAAAAGAAATAATTATTGCTAATAAAATGGATGGAGAAAATGCTAGAGAAAATCTAGAAGAATTTAAGAAAAAAATTAATAATAAAGATATTTTTGAAGTTACTGCTTTAATTAATGATGGATTAGATGAAGTTATTAATAAACTTGCTGTTCTTACTAAAGAGATAGATGATCAGGAATTATATAGTGAAGATGTAATAGAAAGTCATGTTTTATATAAGTTTAAGAAAGAGAAACCTTTTACTATTATTAAAGATAAAGATGTATATGTAATTAAGGGTGATACAGTAGAAAAATTATTTAGAATGACTAACTTTAATACTGAAGAATCATATGAAAGATTTTCTAATAAATTAAGAAGAATGGGTATTGATGAAGAATTAGAAAAAATGGGTATTAAAGAAGGAGATACTGTTAGAATATTTGATTTTGAATTTGAATGGACTAGATAAGTACTAATTTGTACTTATTTTTCTTATAGATAGACATTTTTTATTTTTTTTAAATTTTATTACAAAAATAATTTTAAAATGTAAAAAAATGTGGTAGAATATATTATGAGTAGGAAAGGTGATATTATGGATAGTGTTCTTTTAATTACAATATCTGCCTTTATATTGGCTGTAATTCTTATTATAGTTACAATTGTTATTATAAAAGGAAATCAAAGTAAAAGATATAAAAAGGAAATAGAAGAATTAGATATTAAGAAAAATAGTTTAATTGGTGTTCCGGTACTTAGTGAAATAACTAAGGTTAAAGAGTTAATAAAAACAGATAATTTAAAAGAAAAATTAGATGATTGGGATAATACTTTTACTACAATTCGTGATGAAAAGATACCAGAACTTACTGATTTAATATCTGATGCTGATTTTTTTATTGATAAAAAAGATTATAAACAAGCTATTAGGAAAATGGCTAATATTGAAATAGAAATAAATGCATTGAAGAGAAAGATGGATAATTTACTTGATGAAGTTAAAGTAATTACTAATTCAGAAGAAAGAAATAGAGCATTAATTACTAAGTTAAAAATAGTTTATCGTGAATATCAAAATAAGTTTGAAAGAACTAAAAAAGAATATGGAGAAATTGCTACTTATTTAGAAGATGAACTGGATGATATTGATAAGTTATTTGCTCAGTTTGAAAAAGCTATGGATAATAATGATTATGTATCTGTTGAAAAGAAGATTAATTTACTTGATGATAAAATTACTAGATTAGGTAAATTACTTGAAGATGCTCCTACTATTGTACTTATGGCTACAGTATTAGTTCCTAATAAAATAGATGAAGCTATAACTTATTATTATAGAATGAAGAGAGATGGTTATCCTTTAGATTATTTAAATGTTGAATATAATATTAAAGAAATTAAAACTAAGATTGATAATATTATGGATAATTTGAAGAAACTAGAGTTAGGTGAATCTATAATTGAATTAAAAACTTTTATTGAATATTTTAATGATTTGTATAATGATTTTGATAAAGAAAAGGAATGTAAAGATTTATTTAGACAAAATATTAAAGAATTAGGTTATCGCATTGATAATATTAATAAGGTAGTTAGAGATATTTATCTTCAGATAGATGATATTAAATATAACTATAATTTATCTGATGAGGATATTAATAAGTTTAGTTTACTTAATAAGAATTTGGAAAAAATAAATAAAGATTATAAAATATTAGTAGATCAAGGTAAAATGAAGACTTTTGCTTATTCTAAATTAGTTGATGAATTAAATGGTTTATCTCTTAAATTATCTAGATTACAGGATGATTTGGATTTTCAACTTAGATCTATTACAAGTATGAAAGATGATGAAACTAGAGCAAGAGAACAACTTGCTACGATTGAGAATTTACTTAAGAAAGCTAAATATAGATTAAAAGATTATAAGATACCAGTTATTCCAAGTAGTTATTATATTGAACTTACTGAAGCACAAGATGCTATTAGGGAAATTGTAAAAGAATTAGATAAAAAACCTATTGTTATTAAAATACTTAATATAAGAGTAGATACTGCTAGAGACTTGGTATTTAAAATATATAATAAAACTAATGATATGATTAAGTTAGCGAGTATGTCCGAAAAGGTTATTGTTTATGGTAATAGGTATCGTAGTAGTTATGAAGAAATAGATGTTGCTTTAAATAAAGCAGAAGAGTTATTTAAAAGGGGAAAATATAAAGAATCACTTGATTTATCTATGAAAAGTTTAAGTTTTATTGATAAAAATATTATGGAAAAGTTTTAAAGATATTGCTTTTTAATTTAAATTATGTTATTCTAAATATAGAGTAAATAGGGAGGAAAAATAAATGCAAGCAGTTATTGATTTTTTATTAGAATATTATGTGTGGATTTTGGTTGTTTTAGTAATATTACTTATTACGGTGATTGGCTTTTTAGCGGATACTAAGAAAAAAAAGAAAATGAGAGAAAAAACTATTACTGAAGGAAATAATCAACAAAATGTTGGAATGATGGATGTGAATAGTGTTAATGGAATGAATAATTCTATG
>CAMFBT010000061.1 GCA_945948625.1 uncultured Mycoplasmatota bacterium
TATCTGTTATGAAACAGATAACCTATATGGATCTGAATTCGTTCCTGTTCCCGACCCTATTCCTAGTTCAGAACCTAGATAAAGGACTGGAGCCACCCCATACGCAGTATAGGTGTTGCCATTGTAGCCGGTGGCGTTGACATTGCCGGACGAACCCACAATCCACGCATAGTAACGACTATCCGATTTATGGGTTAATAACCAACTATAACTTGTAAAAATGGATTTCATCCAGTTTGTACTGGTACAGGTTGAATTATCATAACTTCCTAATTTCACAGTACAACTTCCTAAGTCGGCAGCATATCCATAGTCACTTGGATATGATAATGCTATTTTTCCTGTCCATGTTGTTGGTCTACCAGAGTATACGATTGTTCCTCTTTCATAACTGTAAAATTGATCTGAATATACTGAAGCAGTATTCCAGCCTCCTAGATAGTATAGTGTATCTGATATTAGATTTCTTGTAGTATCATTCTTTATTCCTATTGAAGACATATCTAAACTTGTAGATGTACTTCCACTTGAGCCAGAATAATATGTTACTGTTCCTGCTGTATCTCCATTATAATATTGTTCATTTAATAGTACTTGAAGGGATGCTGTAGACCAATCATTATCATATGTTGTTAATGATGAATCTATATTTTTATCTTGATCCCATGCAAGATTTCCTATTGTACTTCCTCTCATTATCTTTACTTTACCTTCAAATACTCCGATTATTCTCCATGTTTCACAGGTAGATGAAGATTGATTTGAATAGTCAGAACAATTGAAATAGATATAGTTATTTGGTTCTGCTCCATAGTATCTTACATTACCATCAGTATCACTCATTAATTTATTCGTAGTATCATAATGATATGTTACACCATTATTAGATACATCACTTTTATCAGCATAATAATAATCACTTAATATTTTATAAGCCAAAGTCTTCTTTTGATCTTCAGGCAAAAGAGTTATATCTGGAATTTTACCTTCTTTTAATATTGCACCAGTACCTTCCGCATGTAATTTAAAACTAAAAGTATTATTCATCATAGTAATAGGATTTTCATAGTTTTCACCATCTATCCAAATATATAACTTATAACTTGTTTCAGAAGTACTAATAGATTCATTTAATAATAAAGTTATATGAGTACTATTATTAGTAGTACAAGTAGTAGTATTATTAGTCAAATAATCTGTACTAAAGTTTCCTTCTTTTACTAATGTTGTTCCCTTATAAAATTGATATCTAAAACTTTCTTCTTTCAAATTAGTATCTAAACTAGTTATATCTAAATACATATTAAAACTTAATCCTGTAGTATTAGCTTTAACTTTAATATCTTTAATAATACCATAATCTTTACTTTCTACTGGTCTTAAAGAAACACCTTCCATACTACTTCCACCATCAAAGTATACAGTAGCGGCCCCTATACTTGTTACTATTTTAGTTTCATTATCACTAGATGTATTCCATACATAATAAGCAAATGTTGATCCTATTATTGCTATAACCAAAAGTGATATACCAAATATCATATATAATTTAGCCTTATTTTTCATTATGCCCTCCTACTTTCTACTTTTACATTAATCTTCCCACTAAAAGAAGAAGATAATATTTCATCTCTATTACTATCTGTTACCATATTACTATCTAACCATACAATAACTATAATAGCTTTATTTATATCAGTTACTTTAAAATCTTCATATATAGTATTTCTTCCTTTAAAAGTCAATGTACCATTAGTTATAAATGTATTACCATCAATTACTTGATATTTTAAAGCACCACTAGTTAATAATATATCAGATGTACTATCATCTACATCTAAATATAAAGTACCACTTCCAATAGTAATCGTACAATTACTATTTAATCCCACTTCAACAGTAGATGATAATCCATCATTAAAATTATCTCCTAGTTTTAATGTTTGACTATTTTCATTACTACCTATATCTCTACCTTTTACATAATTAACACTAAAGCACTCTGCATCACCACTAATAATAGTTTTACCAATCCAAGTATATATTGCATAAGTAGTTCCTCCAAGTAGAATAATACCTAATATTATTCCTAATATTAATTTTTTTTTGTTCATAATTTTTATATCCTCCATGAAAAATTATTTTTATTTATAAGGGTTTTACTTTTCTATCTTATATAATAAGTTTATCACAAATATATTATTTATACAAGAAAAAAAGATTACTTTTGTAATCTTATAACCATACTCCATATATTAAAGCAAACAAGCTTAATACAAATCCTACTATCCAAAATAGTTTTACTATATCATTTTCTTTCCAACCTAATCTCTCAAAATGATGATGTATTGGTGTCATTAAAAATACTTTTCTTTTTAGTAATACTACAGAAGTAATTTGTATTATTACTGTTAATGTTTCTATTACAAATACTCCTCCTATTAATGCTAGTGATAATTCATGGGAAGTTAATATTGCTATAGTAGCCATTGTTGCTCCTAATGTTAAACTACCTGTATCACCCATAAATACTTTAGCTGGATTGGTATTATAGACTAGAAATCCCATTATACTACCCATCAATATAAAACTGAATATACCCATATCTGTATTTCCTTCTATCCACCAACTACCCATTGCTATTAAACCAAATGCTAAAAATGCAATAGCAGATAATCCTCCTGCTAATCCATCTAAGCCGTCTGTTAAGTTTACTGCATTTGATGAACCTACTAGAAGGAATAATATAAATACTCCATAAAACCATCCTAAATTCCATTCTATACCTAATGCTGATATTCTTAAATATGAATCTCCTTCAGTAAATTGTCTAAATAATATATAAAATACTAATGCCACTATTAACTGAAGAAGTAACTTTTGAAATTGGGTTAATCCTTTATTTGATTTTCTTTTTAAACTTATGAAATCATCTAAAAATCCTATTAATCCATATGACAAAAATACAAATAATACTATTACTAAGTTTACAGAAAATTCTATCTTTCCAGTTAGCAATAAAAATAAAGTTATTGCAAATGTTGGTATTATAAATATTAAACCACCCATTGTTGGGGTTCCAGCTTTATTTCTATGTGCTTCTACATATATATTTATATTTTGTCCGGCTTTTAATTTTTTTAGAAATGGTATGATAATGAAGCCAAATATTGTTGATGCAATAAATCCTAACATTAAGGCAAATAATGATTTTGTAAGGGTTAACATTATACCACTCCTTCTTCTAGATATATTATATCACATATGATATTAAATAAATAGTATATTTTGTTTTATTTTACATTTTGTCTTGTAAATATATTTACATATTTTAACCTAAATATAGTCTTATATTTGAATATTCTGCTACTCTTGTTCCTCCTTCTGGTGATTGTTTTATAACTGTATTACCACTACCACTATATTCTACAGTAAAATTTTTTAGTTTTGACGATGCTTCTTTTTTTGTCAATCCAACAACATTTTCAACAGTATAATATTTTTTATCATACCATTGATATTTTTTTTCTGTTCCTCCTTCTTGTTTTTGTATATCTAAAGCCACTATTGCATCTTCCATAATATTTTTTACTATTGGAGCAGATACTGTTCCTCCATATTGGGTTACTCCTTTTGGATTATCTATTGCTAAATATACTACTATCTGTGGATCATTAGCAGGTAGAAAACCTACAAATGATACTATATAGTTTCCATGCATATAAACTCCATTATTTACTTTTTGTGCTGTACCTGTTTTTCCTCCTACTCTATATCCATCTATATAGGCATTTCTTCCTGTACCTAATGATACTACTGATTCTAAAGTCATTCTTACTATTTCACTTGTTTCTTCTGTTATAATGTTCTCTCTTATTATTGTTTCTTTTACTTCTTTTATTATTTGCCCTGTTTCATGTTCTGTTATTCTTTTTACAATATATGGTTTATATAGTGTTCCTCCGTTAATTGCGGCTGAAACTGCCACTACTTGTTGTATGGGAGTCCAATAAATGAAACTTTTTACCTAAATTATCAGAGAATGTATTTATACTTTCTCCTGTCTTAATAAAAATATCTAATTTTATTTGCTTATCGCTTTGTTTATGAACAATGATTCTATCTATTATTTCATTAAATATATCACTATAACATTTATCATCTTCTAAACACTTTTCCAGTGCATTTTTTATTTCATTAATCTTATCTTCAATATAATTTTTATCTTTCTTATTATTTTTTAATTCATTTATTTTGGTTTGGTAAATAACTAAATCCTCATTTATTAAATCTACTTGTTTTTTATAGTCTTCTTTAGATAAGTATTCTTCCATAACAAGTTCTAGTAATTTATCTTTTTTATTATTTAAGAGTATTATTTTAGATTCTAAACTTTTAATATCTGATTCATTATTATTAGTTTCTAAATAGTTTTTACAAACGCCCTTTATTTCATCAAAAATAGTATTTCTTCTTTTAAATAATTTATTAAACATATCTTTAAATACTTCATCGAGTTCTAGTTCAAATACTCTAGGGTTGGAACAACCTTTTAAACTTTCTTTTCTATATACCTGACATTCCCACACAGGATTATTTTTTCTTTTTCCAGCACTCACCCTATGATATGTAAGATTATGGCAGCCACAATATATTTTACCCGAATAAGTATATCTATTTTGAAATACTTTCTTATTGACTGCTCTATTTGTAAAACTATCTTGTCTTTGTTTTAATTTAGTATTTGCTCTTTCCCATAATTCTTCAGATACTATTGGTGGAACATTATCATAGTCCTTATAAACAATCCAATCAGATTCATTTAATCTTTTCTTTTGCTTAGTACGATAATCTAATACTTTTGATTTATGTCCACAATAATATCCTTTATATTTAGGATTTTCTATAATTCTTGTAA
>CAMFBT010000062.1 GCA_945948625.1 uncultured Mycoplasmatota bacterium
ATAGAGTATTTACAACAATGGATATGTTTCCTACAACAATTGGAGCATTAGGAGCTACTATTGAAGGAGATAGATTAGGACTTGGTACAAATCTATTTTCAAGTAAAAAAACAATACCTGAAGAAATAGGAATAGATGAATTTAATAAAGAATTAAAAAAGAGTTCAAATTATTATTATAAGAACATAAGAAAATAGAGAGAAATCATATTCTCTCTATTTTATTTCTATAATTCTAATTACATTTTCCTCATAATTATTATACTTAACAATATATTTTATTTTATAAGTACCAGCATTTAAACCATTAATAGCGGTTTCCAAATCATCTTCTGAATTATAAGTTTTATTACCAATAATTTCATAAGTAATATTAGAATCACTAGTTATATTCTTATTATTATATTTAACAATAACACCATCTTCACTATATTTACCCTTAGTAACACTTTCTTTACTATTTCCATTTAGTGTAACTTTTAATGGATTAAAATTAGTACCATCACTTTTAACAACAATATCTGTACCATCACTAGCATTAGATTTAAATGATTTATATTCAGCTTTTACAACAATTTCAATTTCACCAGCAGAAGTAGGTACATAAGTATATTCAGTATCAGTAACAAATGCAATTCTTTCTAAAAGACCAGTACTTGTCTTAATATAAACACCAAATCCTATTCCTCCAAGAGTATTATTATTATAATCAATTCTATTTTTTAAATAATTAGCAGATTGTTTACCAAAAACAGAATTACTAAAATATTTACTTAAATAAGCATCATCTAGTACATCAGGTTTCTTAAAGTTCCATGTTAAATTATAACCACTAGAAGTTTTTTCACTTTTTAAATTAGTTACAGAAGGTAATTTAGCATATCTTTCAGATACTTCTGTAGGCTGAGTACCTTTCTTAAAATATTCAGTTACTTTCATATCATCAGGAGTATATTCACTAGGCAATTTAGCAGGCCATGTTTCCTTTTCAACAGTAACAGCCACTACTGATGAAGGCATTTCCCATTTTTTTGTAGTTTTAGGAATATATTGCATTACTGCTCTCATAACATCATCTTTAGGATAACTAGCACTACCTAAATAATATTCTTTAGTAGTTTTTTCATATCCATACCAAAGTGCTACTGAATATTCAGGAGTATAAGCAACAGTCCAAAGATCTGCTACTGATCCAACAGGAATACCGAGAGTCCTACAATCAGCAGAAGATATATTTGAAGTACCAGTTTTAGCAGCAACAGTAGAACCATATACTCTAGCACCACCATTAAATGCATGTTCAACAGCATATTGAAGTACATTATTCATCAAATATGCAGTAGAATCTGACATAACTTTTTCTTTGTCTTCAGAAAAATCAACAACTTCGCCAGTAGAACGATATTCAATTTTTGTTACAGCATGAGTTTCAATATGATAACCACCATTTGCAAAAGAGGCATAAGCTTCAGCCATATCTAGAGGAGTAACACCTTTTGACATACCACCAATAGAATAAGCTTCATTAAGTAGGTTATCACCACCATTATCATACTTTTTATAATTATCTGATCTAGTACTATATGCAATATCCAAACCAAGTCCATTAACAAATGAAACAATATTCTTTTTATCTACTTGTTGAAAAGCTTTTAAAGCCGGAATATTTCTTGAAACACTAAGTGCTCTTCTTAATGTAATTAATCCTTCATAGCCTCCATCCCAGTTTCCTATTTCTGGACCATTAGTATATGTCCATGGTTCATCATTAAATAAAGTATAAGTAGAAAAATCATTATATTCAAAACCAGGACCATAATCAAATATTGGTTTAGCAGTACTACCAGGTTGTCTATAAGATTGAGTAGCATAATTCCAATCTCCAGCATTTCTATTTCTACCAGCACCAATTGCTACAATTGTACCATCATTTACATTAGTAACAGCAATACCAGCTTGAATTTTATCATTTATCCAACCCTTATATGCAGTTCCATCTAATACCTTATTAATACCATCTTGAACATCTCTATCCAAAGCAGTATATATTTTCATAGATATTTGAGAAGGATCATCACCGGTTTTAGCCTTAACTTCTTCAATAACAGTATCTAAATAACCTTGATAATCACTTATTTTATTATTTCCTGCAAGCATACTTTCAATACTTACTTCTTGTGCCATTTTCTTTTCATCTTCAGTAATATATCCATGTCTTACCATAAGACTAAGAACAGTATCTCTTCTAGCTTCAGCAGTTTCAGGATATTTATAAGGATTATATTTATTTGGTGCTTGATACATACCAGCAAGTAGGGCAGCTTCAGGAAGAGTAAGCTCAGATACTGATTTACCAAAATAGTATTTACTAGCTTCTCCAACACCATATATCATACCACCCAAGCAACTATCATTAACATACATCTCTAAAATTTCACTTTTACTATATTTCTTTTCCATAAAGAATACTGATAAGTAAACATCTTGAAACTTTCTAACTATTTTTTGAATCTTATTTTTTTCTTGAGCATCTTTTTTAGTTAAATTATTTTTTACTGTCTGCATAGTAAGAGTAGAAGCACCACCAGCATCATCACGACCAATTAAATTAAGAGCAGTAGCTTTTAAAAATCTTGCCATATCAACACCATTATGTTCATAATATCTAGAATCTTCAGTAGCAATTAATGCATCAATTAGTACTTGTGGCAATTCATCATAAGCGACAGATTCTCTCTTTTCTGAACCAAGTGTAGCAAAAACATTACCATCTTTATCATAAACAACAGTCTGATCTTGATTCTTAAGTGCTTCTGGATCAAAATCACCAGTACTAATTACAATATAAATCATAAATACAACTGCTGCAAAAATACAAAATATTGCAAATCCTAATAAAACAGTAAGAATCTTCCTAATAAGACTTTTTTTATTTTTAGAATTTCCTTCTTCATTTCTATTCCTTGAAGATTTATTTTTCTTTTTCTTAATAGTCTTATTACTACTATTTTGTTTAGTAATTTTAAAATTTAATTTTCTTTTTTTATCTTTAACCCCTTTTTTCCTATCTCTAGAACCCACAAATTCAACTTCCTTTCCTTCTGATAAATAATCTTTATCTTTTTTCTTCCTTTCTTTATTCTTAATTAATTTAATAATATTTTTTGACTTAAAATACATAATAAGTAATGGAACAGTTATTAATAATATTAATAATCCTTTTGTATTAAAACAAATAATACTTAAAATTGTTATAATAATGAATAATATACTTATGATTATTTGCATGTTTCATTCACCATATCATCAACATACTTAATATAATCTAATCTAGGAGCATATTTAATATCCAATTTATAACAATTATCTTCAAAAAAAGAAATAGGAATTGATTTTTTATTATTGTTATTAATATAATCAATTAAATCTTTTCCTTTTAATAAATAATTTTTATTAAGTAGAGTAAATCTTACTATCAAAAAAACTATTCCTCCATGTTTCATTACTTTTTTAATATAGTCAATTTGATGATTATGAATATTATTAATTGTAAAACTTGTTTTACTTCTTGTTTCTTTTGCATCAAACTCAATATAATAACCTTTATAAACACCATTATAATCTAGTGTAGATGGACTTTCAAAAAAACCATCCACTATTCTCATATTCTGATAATTTGTTTTTGTTACTCTAATAGGAGTAGGTTTTTTATATATTAAGGCTATATCATATTCACGATAATATTTATTTGTCTCATTGATGTCATTTTCAAGAGCCATACCACGATTAGCATAACTACTATTGAAATTAGTTCTGTAATTCACAAATATCACCTATTTAATTATACTATAAAAACAAAAAAAAATCTATATAAATAGTAAAAGATGTAAAAATGATGTAAAAAAAAACTACATATATTGTAGTTTAATCTAAATCTTTTGTGAATATACCAATTTGAATCAAACCAGATATAAACACTAATACATAAACAATTCTTGTAAGTAAGCTTTCATCACCAAATAAATATTCAACTAAATTAAAGTTAAATAATCCTACAAGTCCCCAGTTAATACATCCAATAATACCAAGGACTAAAGCTATCTTATATAGTGTATTCATAACATCCTCCTTTTTACTTTTATTTTGTACAAAAAATAAATAATTATTCATCATATAAAAAAAATAAATTAATATAATTTATCAGAAAGCAAAAAGAGGTGAAAAATGAAAAAAAAATTATTGTTTCTCATAGTTGGAGGATTATTTTTTCTAGGAGGTTGTGGTAAAGTAAGTGAAACAGATATTGTTAAAGACCTCACTAAAAAGATAAATAATACTGATTCTTATTATATTGAAGGAGAACTAGAAATAGTAAATAATGAAGATATTTACACTTATGAAGTAGAAGTATCCTATGCCAAAAAAGATAATTATAAAGTAAGATTAACTAATACAGTTAATAATCATGAACAAATAATTCTTCGTAATTCTGATGGAGTATATGTTATTACACCAAGAATTAATAAAAGCTTTAAATTCCAAAGTGATTGGCCATATAATAATTCTCAAGTATATTTATTAGAACCACTTCTAGAAGATATAACAAGTGATGAAAATAGAAAATTTGAAGAAACTTCAGACGGTTATAAATTAACAGTAAATGCCAATTATCCAAATAATCCTAAATTAGTTAAACAAGAAATATTACTAGATAGTAAAGCAAATATTAAAAAAGTAACAGTAATAGATAAAGATGGAAATAAACAAATAACAATGAAGTATAATAAAATTGATTTAAATAGTAAGTTTAAAGATAATTATTTCGATTTAAAAGAAATTATAGATGTACAAGAAGAAACTAAA
>CAMFBT010000063.1 GCA_945948625.1 uncultured Mycoplasmatota bacterium
AAGAGGAATGGAAACATATTCAAGATATTATGATTGCTTCAGGAGAACTTAATGAGTATGTTCCTTATGATAAACTAATATATGGAAAATATTTCAAAGAATTTGAATGATATATTAATAATTAAAAATCTATCTAAAATATATCATACGGATGATAGTGAAATTTTAGCTATTGATGGTTTAAATTTAAATATTAAAGAAGGAGAATTTGTAGCAATAGTAGGTCCATCAGGATGTGGCAAAACTACACTACTTTCAATTCTCTGCGGATTAGAAAATAAATCTAGTGGAGAAATAATTTATCCCAAAGGTAAATTAAAAATGGGATATATGCTTCAAAACGACACTTTATTTCCCTGGCTTAATATTTTAGATAATTGTATGTTAGGATTAAAAGTTGAAAAAAATATTACAAATGAAAATAAAAATAAAGTACTTAAGTTACTAGAAACATATGGACTTAAAGATTTTATATATAAATACCCAAATAACCTATCTGGAGGAATGAAACAAAGAGTTGCACTAATTAGAACACTTGCTATTAATCCAGATATCCTTCTTTTAGATGAACCATTTAGTGCTTTAGATTATCAAACTAGACTTGCTGTATCTGATGATGTATGGAAAATTATAAAAAAAGAAAAGAAAACCACTATTATGATAACACACGACATTGCCGAAGCTATTTCAATGGCAGATAGAGTTATTGTTTTAACAGGAAGACCTTCTTATGTAAAAAAGATTTATCCTATCATTATGGAAAATAAAAGTACACCTATTAAAAATAGAAATTTAAAAGAATTTAGAGTTTATTACAACGAAATATGGAAGGATATTGATATCCATGTATAGTAATGAACATAAAAAATATATTAGAAAGAAAAAGATTAGAAAAATATTAATTATTTTAATGCAAATACTACTACTTGCTACTTTAATTATCGGATGGGAACTTCTTGCTAAATATAAAATTATTAATACATTTATTACTTCATCACCTAGTAATATTATTAAAACTATTATTTCTTTATATAAAGATAATAATTTATTTAATAATATTTGGACTACAATATATGAAACAATTATTAGTTTTGGAATTGGCACAATTATTGGTATAGTTACCGCAATTATATTATGGTGGAACAATTTTATATATAAAGTTGTTGATCCATATCTTACTGTATTAAATAGCCTGCCCAAAATAGCACTTGGTCCTATTATAATCATCTTTTTTGGGGCAAATATTAAATCAATTATAATAATGGCATTACTTATATCAGTAATTGTAACTATTATAACAGTATATAATGGATTCATTTCTACCGACAAGAACAGAATTAACTTACTCAAATCTTTTTCAGCAAGTAAATATCAAATATTTAAAATGGTTATCCTACCAAGTAGTTACTCAACTATTATAAGTAGTCTTAAAATAAATATTAGTATGACCTTAATTGGTGTAATCATGGGAGAATTCCTTGTTTCTAAAAAAGGTATAGGATATTTAATAAATTATGGTTCACAAGTATTTAATTTAAATCTAGTAATTTCAGGTATTATTATTTTAATGATAGTCTCTTACATTATGTATATAATTGTTAGTTATATAGAAAAAATACTAATTAAAAAAGATTAGTATTTTTTTAGTAATAAGCATATAATATATTAACTATACTTTACAGTAATTTGACATTTTTGAATAATTATGCTATAATTTATTCATGTGATGGCACATTATTCTAGTCAATTTAACTTACTATGAAGGTGAACCTAAAAGCTCACTAAAGAGCACATCTGTGAAACTTCTTGTGTTTGCTTTATGCGCCCAGCTTAGGGTGGATGCTGGAAGGTAAGGATTTTGGGCACTCATAACGGCATATGATTCTGTCCCAATTTCCGTGGAGACCTATCTTTGTGTCTTTGAATAATAAATAAAGATACGAACTAGGATTAAACCTACTATGTGGGGAAACTTGCGAGTAGCGTAGCTTGTCTTGAGTGACTATAGGGAATAATTGATCAGTTAGATATTTCCTAGCTAGATATATCTAATATTGCTTTTTGAAACTATAGTTGCAAAAAAGAATTAATAGTAAGAAATTGCTTGAGGAAATCTCCTAGAGTGACATTTTTATAGGATTACAGTATGTACTAAGTGGTAATCAAGTCATATATTTGGTGACAATATATTATCTTTTTTAAAGGGAAACCACTAATTTGGTAACGAATTAGTAAAAGATAGGGAAATCCTACTTGACCTAAGACATAAAGTTAACTATAAAAATTGCCATTTTATGAATTAAGGCCTTACTTAAGGCCTTTTTATTATAATTAGAAAGGATTTTTATGACAAAGAAAAAAAAGAAAAATAATTGGCCCTTAATAGTTACAATTTTAGCATTCTTCATATCACTACTCTTTTCTTTCATATCAGAATCAATTATGCCCAAAGTAGGAATTATTATAGGAATTATTATTCTTATACTCTTTATTTTAATTGGTATAATATTTGATATGATTGGTGTCGCAGTTACTTCAAGTAATGAAGAACCACTCCATGCAATGAGTTCTAAAAAAATAAAAGGAGCAAAAAAAGCAGTATCTTTCAAAAAAAATGCTGATAAAGTATCATCATTTTGTAACGATGTTATTGGAGATATATGTGGTATTATATCAGGTTCTGCTGGTGTTACCGTAGCAATAGGTCTATCCAATAGATTTAACTTAAATTTATTTTGGACTAGTCTTATTGTTACAGCCCTAATTGCAGCTCTTACAATTGGAGGAAAAGCATTCTGTAAAAAAATAGCTCTTCTAAATAGTCATAAAATTGTTTATATGACAGCAAAAATAATATCAAAGTTAGAAAAAAAGAAGAAATAGATTTAATAAAATGATCTTATTTCTTCTCTTTTTATTTTCTCTTTTACACCAAATAAATACCTTTTTCTCTTTGGAAAATAATTTGGATTATAAGGTAAATCATCAGAGCATTGTACTTCATACAATTTTCTAGCTAATTCAATATTCTCAATAATAAATCTATTTTCAATTTTTTTATTATGTTGTCCTATCAAATATACAATTTTTTGAATATATACTTCACTAAAATCAAATCTTTTTAAAATATCATAAGACATTTTAGCAGATACTTTTGCATGATCTTTAAGATCTTTACCCATTCTAGTAGAGTATGAAAATGGTTTTCCAATATCTCTTAATAATATTACCAATCTAACATCCAAATCATCTTCTGAATTAAATAAGGAAAGTAATGTACGATTCCATAAGTCTAAATTATAATTAGATTCTTTTTCATGAAATCCCATCATACATTTTAATTCTGGTATAAAATATAGTAATTTATCTATATTTTGGTTAATTGAAGCTACTACATTTTCTTTCATTAATATTTCTGATAAAAACATTTTTATTCCCCTCCGTTCTGATAAGTCAGTATTCTAACATAATTTATCAATAATTGCAACTATTTTTTGATATATTTAGTAATATTCCCATACCACACATAGTTATCAAAAGACTACTACCACCATAGGAAAGAAAAGGAAGAGTTACACCAGTTACAGGAATAAGTCCAACCACTACCATCAAATTTAACATTGTCTGAAAAGCCAATCCAAAAGTTATTCCAAAAGCTAAATATTTTCCAAATAAATCTTCACATTTCATTGCTATTTTAAAACCAGAATATATTATAGTTATAAATAATATTGATACTAATAAAACACCCATAAATCCAAATTCTTCACTTATAATAGAAAAAATAAAATCCGTTTGAGGTTCTGGTAAATAAAAATGTTTTTGAACAGAATTTCCAAAACCTAATCCCAATAATCCCCCTGGTCCAATTGCATAAAGTGATTGAATAATTTGAAAACCACTTCCTAAAGGATCATTCCAAGGATTTATAAATGATAATATTCTTTGCATTCTATATGGTGCTATTATAATTAGAGCTACAACCCCAATTAAACCTAGTACACCTATTTTAATAAAAAAATTCATTTTTACTCCACTAGTAAAAAGAAGTACCACTATCGTCATTACTATTACTACACCAGTCCCAAAATCCGGTTCTAACATTATTAAACCAAATATTAACAAAAGTATCCCTAATATTGGAAGTACCCCTTTTTTTATATCCCTTATCTCCTTACTATTGTTAGATAAATACTTAGAAGTAAAAATTATTAATCCTAATTTAGTAAATTCAGATGGCTGAATACCAAACCCACCTATACCAAACCAACTTCTGCTTCCATTTCTTACACTACCTACACCTGGAATCAACACCAGTACTAGTAATACCACACATACCAAAAATATCATATTAGCTTTCTTTTTATATTCTATATATGGAACTTTTGATATTATAAATAATGCAATATAACTTATAATCAAAAATAAACCTTGCGATTTCAAATATTTATATGGATCATTAAATTTATACTCTGACCAAATATTTGATGCCGAATATATCATTATTAGACCAAATAAACTTAATAACACAACTGCTATTATTAGTAATATTCTCTCTTTTTTCAAGATATCACCTACTGATATATTGTATTATCAATATTAAATAATTATTATTAATTTTTCTAAAGAAAAAAACTAATAAAATTAATTAT
>CAMFBT010000064.1 GCA_945948625.1 uncultured Mycoplasmatota bacterium
CATCTAAAGAAACAAGTTCTATTGAAGATGTAATATATCCAATGTATATTCCTTCTAATACATATCTAACTAATAAAGAAAAAGTAAGTAAAGAAAGTGGAGAGAGATTAATATTAACATTTGATGGAGATAACCCATTTATGTTAATTGAAGAAACAGTATTATGTGAAAAAGAACATCTAATAGTACCAACATATGGCGAATTAGAATTAATGGCATCAACTGTAGCTATAGTAAATGAAAATTCAGTAAATTGGATAGATAATAATATAGAATACTATGTAGTAAGTGACAAATTATCTAAGCAAGAATTACTTAATATAGCAAGAAGTATCTCAGTACTTCCAGTAAGCAAGTAAATCTTGCTTTTTTTTCTATTTATTTTTATGTAAAAAAAGTGTAAAGTATATAGTATTATTCCATATACAATGCTATAATTCACACAAACTTAGAAAGTATTTTTTTTGGGGGTGAATTATGGAAAAAACAAAATTGAAAAAAAATAAAATAGACAATATTATAAAGTTAAATAATAAAAAACTAAATAAGTACAATAATGTTAATGAAATATTTGATGTTGAATGTAGTAAATGTAATACAATAATAAAAATTGACAGTTTTTTTATTAAAACTAATGGTAAAAGTGCTCGCGAAGTGTATTATATTGCTAAAGAAATATTTAATTCTAGTTATGATAATAATATATTTTATAATAAGAAAAACAAAATAATTATAACTAATCAAGATATTAAAGAAAGTGTTAATAAGTTTTATAATGATAGATTACAAAATATATATTTAAAAGAACATTTAATTATATTATCAAAAATTGGAGATATAATTGAGCAAGCTAAGTTAGTTAACCAGACACTTGAAAACAAAGGCAGAGAAAAATATATTACATGGCATTATTATTGCTGTTTAATAAAAATAAATAATATAAAATATAAACTCGTATTTGATGTTGTTTCTAGAATTGATGGTGAGAATCATTATAGATTGCAAAGAATTGAAAAAGCAGATATTCAGTCAACTCTTCCTTAAAAGGCGAGGTTGATTTAGGAATACCTGCTTTTCACACATAAAATATAGCATAAAAATAAATACATGTCAATCTTTCTATAATTATTTCTTCAAAATATCCAATACATGCGAAGAAGCACCAAGTAATTCCTCTCTTTCACAAATAGATAAATGATATTTATAATATAATTCAAAAGTATCATCATCCATTTTATTTATAACTTTTCTTAAATAATCAGTAGGACCATCTTGTGCTAATATTTTAACTCTCTTTAAATTAACAATATCTTTATATCTATTAATATCATCAAGTCTAACCATACTATATAAATCATCCTTTTTAGGAGTAATCTTAAAAGAAGAATCTACTAAATTATTTTTAATGTCCTCTTTAATAGTATTCTCAATAAAACCATGAGTAATAATAGCATATTCATTCATATAATAACTAATTAAAATTAAACCATTCTTTTTAACAATTCTTTTAGCTTCATTTAAAGCAATTAATTTTTCTTCTTCACTAATCAAATGGTACATTGGACCAAATAATAACACCATATCAAAAGTATTATCTTTAAATATATGTAAATCCATAGCATTACCAAGATATGATTTTACTTTATCTGATTTCTTTTTTAATGTCATTAAATTATGTTTAACAAGTTCAACTGCTGTAACATCATATCCCTCATCTGCTAAAGCAGTAGAATAAGCTCCAGTACCTGCGCCAATATCTATAATCTTAGGATTATTCATAGTATCAAGATAATCATGAATATATTTCATCGCAGTTCTATATTCAATAATACCATGCCTTCTAGTAAGCCTTTTATCTTCATTAAACTTATTATAATAATTAATTAAATTCTTCTCATTCATTTCTGCCACCTGTAAATATAATAGAATAAACTAAAAAATAAATCAAATAGTTTTATTATTTTTTCTTTAATTTTAATTAAAGATATGATAAAATACTAAAAGAAAGAAGGAATAATATGATATATTTTGATAATAGTGCTACAACATTTGTAGATAAAGAAGTATTAGAAACATTTAATAAAGTATGTACTGAATATCCAGGAAATGCTAATTCAATTCATAGTTTAGGAGTAAAATCTAAAGAACTAGAAGATTATGCTACTGATAAAATAGCTAAGTTATTAAAAGTAAAACCTAGTGAAATTATTTATACATCAGGAGCAACTGAATCAAATAATACAGTACTAAAAGGCATAGCCTCAAAGTATAAAAATCGTGGTAATCATATAATTACTACTCACTTAGAACATTCTAGTACTATAGAGACTGCAAAATATTTAGAAAGTAAAGGATTCATAATAGATTATGTAAAAATAAAAGAAGATGGCTTAATAGACTTAGATAATTTAAAAGAATTAATAACAGATAAAACAATACTTGTAGCTATTTCATATGTAGATAGTGAATTAGGAATAAAACAAAATATTAAAGAAATAAGAAAAATAATTAATAATTATCCTAAATGTTATTTACATGTTGATGCAACTCAAGCACTAGGTAAAATAGAAATAGATTTTAATGATATAGATTTTCTTAGTATGTCTGCTCATAAAATATTTGGAATGAAAGGAATAGGACTACTTATAAAAAAAGAAAATATTGTTATTGATAACCTAATTCATGGAGGAAAATCTACAACCATCTATAGAAGTGGAACACCAGCATTACCATTAATATGCAGTCTTATGAAAGCATTAGAATTAATTATTCCAAATATAGAAAATAATTATAATCATGTCAAAGAACTAAATAATAAATTAATAATGGCATTAAAAAAATATAACAATGTTCACATAAATAGTACAAATAATAGTATACCTTATATAATAAACTTTAGTATAACAAATATAAAACCGGAGACATTTATTCATGCCATGGAAGAAGAAAATATATTTATATCTACCAAAAGTGCTTGCTCAAATAGTGAACTATCTAGTAGTGTATACAGTTTATATCATGATAACAATATAGCAACTCATAGTATAAGAATAAGTTTTTCATATAAGAATACAATTGAAGAAGTAGAAACATTTATCAAAGTATTTGATAAAATTTATAATAAATTATCACTAAAATAATGTTTAAAAAATATAATAATAGTACATATTAGTATTGAAGAAGCAAAAGAAGTTTTAAATAATAAGATATTCTTAGAAGTTTAAAACTTCTTTTTTATAATTCAAATATAATATAAAACTTGACAAAAAGATAAAATCTGCTATAATAATAAGCCATCTGACGAACTTATAGGGGGGGGTATAAGGGTGTAATGAAAAAGAATAATATAAAAAAATTATTAAGTATAACAAGTATTTGTATATGTTTATGTTTAGTAATTATATCAATAATTATGATATACATTAAAAATAATAATAAAGATTATTATTTAAATATGAATATAGAAACAAATAATAATGTAACAAATCCTATTGACTATAGTGAAATTATCACAAAAGTTAGAAATGAATATAATAATGAAGATATAAAAGGAATTTTAGAGATAGAAAATACAGATTATATTGTACCTGTATTACAAGGAAAAGATAATGAATATTATCTAAATCATGATGCCTATGGTAATAGTAATTATATGGGATCAATATATTTAGACTACAGAGTTGATATTGACTCTAGTAAAAAGTTATTAATTTATGGTCATAATTCTTCAAATATAGATATGCCATTTAAAATACTTGAAGAATTCTATGATAAAGATTATTATGATAATCACAAATATGTACTATTAACTACAAGTACTACCAAGAAAAAATATGAAATATTTTCTGTATATGTAGAACCAGAAGACTATTCATACATGAACATTAATTTTAGTAGTGATTCTGAATATCTAAATCATTTAAAGAAATTAAAGAGTAAATCAATGTATGATACTGGAGTAGAGGTAACATCTAATGATGAAATACTTATTCTTCAAACATGTAGTACACATAAAGATTATCATAATTATCAAAAAAAATATTTATTAATAATATTAAGGAGGGTTTAAAATGAAAAAAGGTTTAAAAAAGTTTACTAAAATATTAGTACTAGTAGCAATGATAGTATCAGATTTAATGACACCAATCAAAGTATTTGCTAATGAAATAACTGATAGAGATCCAATAAAAGGTGATATTGGTATTAATAATAAAGTAACAAATAATGGCAATAGTGCTACTGTTAGTGTTGGCTCTATAGAAACTGAAGGCGGAGTAAAAGTTACCAAAACAGTTAGTAAGACTAACACAGAAGGTAGATATAAAATTGAATTCAAAATTGAAGGAAAGGATGTAAAAACAAGTACTGAAGTTAATAAACCAGTATATGCTGTTGTAGTATTTGATAGATCTGGTAGTATGGCAAGTACT
>CAMFBT010000065.1 GCA_945948625.1 uncultured Mycoplasmatota bacterium
TACTTGTCAAAATGTCCCTCTATCAGGCGAAGTCTGATAGGGACCAGTGCGGTGAACGAAAGTGATTCGCACTGCGGTAATCCGCCTTTAGGCGGAAAATTAAAAAATTAAAAATTGGTATTAGCATATAAATGTTAAAAAAGAAAGAAAAGAGGTAAAGTAAATGAATAATGAAGAAGAAATAATGATGAAGAATAAGATTGAAAAAAGGGAAAAGATGGATACTATACTTGCTTATATATTAATAGTTATATTATTAGGGAGTATATTATTAATTATTTATTTAAAGTTTATTAAGAAAGAAGAAGTAGATACTGATATACATACTACTAAATATGCTACGATTAATGATGTTGTTAAATATCTTAATGATTCTGAACTTGGAGTTTCTGCGAGTGAAAGTAATAATGTGGTTGTGGTAACTTCTACTAAAGAGGGAGATTCTTTTGCTCTTAATATTCCACTTATTAATAATGAATTAGAAATTAAATATAATAAAGAAAATGAAGATATTGTTACTAGTATTTATAAAGAAATTATTAGTGGGTTATGTGGTTTTTATGGTAATAATAAAGATTTATGTGTTAGTACCTCTAATAATATTACTAAAGATAATAATGTTAATGGTATAAGATTTATTGAGGATGGAGATAATACTAGTGTATATATTAATATTAATACTAGTATTGATATTCCTAATAATGATGTTAGTGTATATAATGATGAGACTATTGTGGATGTTACTTTTAATAGTTATGAATTAAAGATGAATAATGTTGAAGTTAGTAATATTATGGTTAATTTATCTGATACTGGTATTATATTTACTGGTAATATTAATAATCTTAGTACTGATAAATATAGTCTTGTTATTAAGTTATTTAATGCTAATGGGGATAGTATTGGAGAAGCTAGTAATGATTTTAGTACTGAAGATAAATTTGATGTTAACTTTGTTTATAATGATTCTATAAAGAAAGAAGATATAAAAAAATATAGTATTAGTATTAAAAGATAAGGAGACTATATGAGTATACATATTGAGAGTAAAAATGAAGATATTTCTAATATAGTTTTAATGCCAGGTGATCCTAAAAGATGTGAATATATTGCTAGAAAGTTTTTAGCTAATGCTAGGATTGTTAATAATGTTAGAGGGATGACTGCTTATACTGGTTATTATAAAAGTAAAAAAATAACTGTTTTTCCTTCTGGTATGGGATGTCCTAGTATGGGTATTTATTCTTATGAATTATTTAAAGATTATAATGTTAGTACTATTATAAGAATAGGTACTATGGGTAGTTATACTAATCTTAAATTAAAAGATATAGTTTTAGTGGATAATTCTATTACTAATTCTAATTATGGTAGGTATTTATGTAATTATCCTAATATTAATATTAATGGTAGTACTGATATTAATAATATTATTGAAATGACTTCTAAAGAATTAGGGATGAATATTTATAGAGGTAATATTTATTCTTCTGATGTTTTTTATGAGCAAAACAATGATTTTAATGATAAAGTTCAAAAATATAATGTACTTGGTGTTGAAATGGAATCGTTTGCTTTATTTACTAATGCTAAATTATTAAATAAAAGGGCTTCTACTATACTAATGGTAAGTGATAGTTTTCTTTTTGATGATAAACTATCTAGTATTGAGAGAGAACAAGGACTTGATAATTTAATTATTTTAGCACTTGAAGCTAGTTTAAAATTATAAATCTAGTACATAATATAGGGGAGAGGTGAAATAGTGAAATTTGAAACAATAAATATGGGAGGCTATAATCTTCACTTAATTAAAACTAATAAATTTAAAACAATTACTATAGATGTAGATTTTTATAATAAGATAAAAAAAGAGGAAATTAGTACAAGGAATTTACTTAAAATGGTTTTACTTGATTCTAGTAATAATTATAAAACTGAAAGAGATTTAATTATTGAAAGTGAAAATCTTTATGATATTAAGGTTTCTTCTTCAATATCTAGAATTGGTAATTTTAGTAATTTATCTTTTCAGACTAAGTTTTTGAATGAAAAGTATACTGAAAAAAATATGAATAAAGAATCTATCATCTTTTTTCTTGATTTAATTTTTAATCCTTATGTTAAAGATAATAGATTTGTAAATATTGATGTACAGAAAAACAAATTAAAGCAAGATATTCTTAGTATTAATGATAATAAAATTAAGTATTCTGTATTAAAATTAATGGAAAAATTAAAAGGTAAGCCTTATTCTTATAATACTTTTGGTTATATTGAAGATATTGATAATATTACTAATGAGAGTTTATATAAATATTATAAAAAGGTATTAAAAGAAGATCAAATTGATATATTTGTATTGGGAGATTTTTCTAGTGAAGAAATTAAAGATATTTTTAAAGAATATTTTAAGATTGATACTTTTAAGAAAGATAATAAGAAGGTTTTAGTGGATGAACTTAATATTAGAAAGAGAGTAGTTAGATATAGAGAATATGATAATGTTAAACAATCACAATTATTAGTTTTATGTAGTTTAAATGGTTTAAATGAATATGAGAGAAAGTATGTTATTAAAATGTATAATGAAATACTTGGTGGTAATTCTAATTCTATTCTTTTTAATATCTTAAGAGAAAAGAATAGTTATTGTTATTATATTAATTCTTCAGTTAAAGCTTATGATAATATTCTTATTATTAATTCTGGTGTTGATAGTAAAAATATTGATAAGAGTATTAAATTAATTAAAAAATGTATGAAAGATATTTCTAGTGGTAAGTTTAGTGATGAAGATATGGAATCTTCAAGAAATACTATTATATCTGCGATTAAATCTAATCGTGATAATCCTATTACTGTTATTAATTCTTATTTTTCTAAAGTACTTGTAGGTAGTGATAGTGATGAAGAAAGAATTGAAATGTTTAATAAGATTACTAAAGATGATATTATTAAAGTTAGTAAAAAAGTTAGTCTTCATACTATTTTAACTTTAGAGCCTAAGGGGGGAGAAAATGAAGAAAATTAAAATTAAAAATCTTGAAGAGGATGTCTTTTATGAAAAATTAGATAATGGACTTGAAGTTTTTTTATATACTAAGGATGATGTTTATACTAATTATGTAACTTTTACTACTAAATATGGTTCTGTATATAATGAATTTGTTCCTATTGATTGTGATAATAAGATGAAATCTTTTCCTAAAGGTATTGCTCATTTTTTAGAACATAAAGTTTTTGAGGAGAAAGAAGATCCTCAACCTATGGAATTTTTTGCTAAATCTGGTTCTATTTGTAATGCATTTACTACTTTTAGAAATACAACATATTTATTTTATGCTACAAAAGAATTAAAAGATAATATTAATTTTTTATTAGATTATGTTCAAAATATATATTTAACTGATGAATCAGTAGAAAAAGAAAAGGGTATTATTTCTGAAGAAATTCATATGTATGAAGATCGTCCTAATGATGTTTTATTTGAAAAAATAAGGTTAAATAGTTTAAATACTAATCCTTATCGTGATAGTATTATTGGTACTGTTAAGGATATTGAAAGTATTACTAAGGATGATTTAGAAACTTGTTATTATACTTTTTATAATCCTTCAAATATGTTTATGGTTGTTACTGGCTGTTTTGATCCAAATGAAATAATGGATGTTATTAAAGAAAATCAAAATAAAAAAGAATTTAAAAAGATAGATAAAATTAAATTTAAGGAATTTAAAGAAGAAGATAAAGTTTTTAAAGAAAAGGAAATTATTAAGATGAATACTAATATTCCTAAAGTTGCATATTCTATTAAAATTCCTCTTAAAAATATTAAACTTACTAGAAGAGAACTTCATTTATATATGTATATTTTATTTACTTCTTTATTTGATGAAACTAGTAGTTTTGACTATGAATTAAAAAAAGATGGTATTATTAATAATACTACTTATGTTAGTTTACTTAATGCTAATACTCATTTATTAATTTCTTTAATTAATGAAACTGAAAAATATGAAGAGTTTTTAACTAGAATAAAAGATAGATTAGATAATTTATGTGTTAGTGAAAAAGATTTTAATAGAAAGAAAAAAGTACTTATTAGTAATGAGATTTTTGCATATGAGAATGTAGAAAATATTAATGATATTATTATGGATAATATTATTTATAATAATGAATTAGAAGATGATCCTATAGGGATTATTAATGGTTTAAATATTAGACAAATGCTTGAACTTATTAAAAAAATGGATATTAGTAATACTAGTACTGTTATTATAAAGAAATAGTAAAAAATTATTATTTCTTTTTTCTTTATGTAATTATATTTTAAAAAAATA
>CAMFBT010000066.1 GCA_945948625.1 uncultured Mycoplasmatota bacterium
ATACATAAATAGTTTATGACAAAGACTATAGGCTTTGTCATACCCCGGAAGATTATAAGCTTACGGGGAATAATAAATATATAAATATAATAAATTAACTAGATTTTTAGTAGAAAATCTGATAAAATAAAGTAGTAGGATGTGAAGTATATGTATTTAAAAGAAATTAAAGCATATGGATTTAAGTCGTTTGCAGATAAAACTTCAATTGAGTTTGGTAAAAATATTACTGGTATAGTAGGACCTAATGGTTCTGGTAAATCTAATATAGTAGATGCAGTTAGATGGGTATTTGGAGAACAATCTATGAAGAGTTTAAGAGGAGATTCTTCTTTAGATGTAATATTTTCTGGTAGTGAAAGTAGAAAACCATTAAATAGTGCTTCAGTTACTTTAGTTTTTGATAATGAAGATAGAAGTTTACCTATTGATTTTAATGAAGTATCTATTAAGAGAATGGCTTTTAGAACTGGTGAAAATG
Source organism: uncultured Mycoplasmatota bacterium (assembly GCA_945948625.1). Lineage (GTDB taxonomy): Bacteria > Bacillota_I > Bacilli_A > RF39 > UBA660 > CAG-302. The sequence goes on from CAMFBT010000066.1 coordinate 482, forward strand.
AATACTATATTAATAATGAAAGAGTAAGACTAAAGGATATTACAGAATTACTTACTGATAGTGGTACTGCGAAAGAGAGTTTTAATATTGTTAGTCAGGGTAAGATAGATGAAATATTATCTAATAAACCAGAAGATAGAAGAACTATATTTGAGGAAGCTGCTGGAGTACTTAAATATAAAAGAAGAAAAGAAGAAGCCTTAAGAAAACTTGATAAGACTAATCAGAATTTAAATAGAGTTAATGATATTATTAATGAGTTATCTAATAATATTGATCCATTAGAGGATTCTTCAAATAAGGCTAAAAAGTATATTGAATTAAAAGATAGACTTTCTAATATTGAAGTAGCTGTTATTGCTAAAGAAATTAAAGACTTAAACTTTGAATATCAAGAAGGTAAGAAAAAGATAGAAGAATTATCTAATGAAATTACTAAGGTTACTACTGATAGTAGTACTTATGATATTGATATTCTTAAGTATAAGGAAAAATTAAAAGAAGTAAGAGATGATATTAATAAAAAACATGTATTATTAATAGAGTTATCTAAAAAAGAAGAAAAGATTACTTCAGATATTAGACTTTTACAAGAAAGAAATAAATATAAAGGAGAAGAATCTAAAATTAGTAATAATATTATTTCTTTAAAAGAAGAAATTCTTAGTATTAAGAATAAAATTAATAATTATAATAATGATATTCAGATACTAGATACTAAGATTAGTAATATTAATAATAGTATTAATGAATATAAGAGTAAGATTGATAATTTAGTAGTAAAAAAGAATAATATTAATAATAATATAGTAAAAAATAATCGAGATATTGATAGTGGTAAATATAAAATAGAATATTTAGAAAATAATCTTGATAATAATTTATCTATACCTAAACAGGTTAAGAATATTTTAGATAATCCTAAGTTTACTGGAGTACATAATGTTATTTCTTCACTTATAGAAGTTGATAGTAGGTATAGTGTATCTATTAATACTGCACTTGGTGGTGCTTCTTCATACTTGGTCGTAGATACTCCAAATGTGGCTAAAGAACTTATTTATTATTTAAAAAATAATAACTTGGGTAGATCTACTTTTTATCCATTATCTTCAATTAACTCTCGATATATTGATAATGATACTTTATTATTACTTGAAAATGAAGATGGTTTTGTAGGGGTAGCATCTTCTTTAGTTAAGTATGATAGTAAATATACTAATATTATTAATAATGTTCTTGGTAATGTTATTATTGCAGATTCTATTGAAATGGCTAATGTACTTAGTAGTAAGATAAATAGAAGATATAAGATTGTTACTTTAGATGGACAAGTTATTAATGTTGGAGGTTCTTTAACTGGTGGAAGTGCACTAAAAAGTATTAGTCCTATTTCTATTAAATATGAACTAGAGGAAGAAAATAAAAAGATAAATATTCTTGAAAATAAAAATAAAGATTTACTTAAAGAAATTGATAGTATTGATAAAGATATTAATTCTTTAAATAATGAATTATATAAATTTAAAGAAGAAAGAGTAGAATATTTTAGTAAGAAAGAATCTACTAGTGAAAATATAACTCAAAATAGTAATTTACTTGAAGAGAAGGAAAAAGAATTAAAAGATTTAACTAATATTTCTAATAATGAAAGTGAAGAAGATAGTCTTATTAATTCTTTATATAAGATAAAAGAAGAAATATCAGAAATAAATAAGAATATTGTTTTACTTAAAGAGGAAGAAAATAAATATAATAGTGAAGTTAATGAACTTGAAGATACTAGAAGTCATAGTAATAGTCTTGTTAATAAGAAAGAAAGAGAACTTAATAATCTTAATGTTATGATTAATAGAATTGATGTTAAATTAGATAATCTACTTGAATGTTTAACTAATGATTATAATATGACTTATGAATTTGCTAGTCTTAATTATAAATTAGATATGGATATTGATGAAGCTAAAAAAGAGGTTTTAAGACTTAAAGATAATATTTCTATTTTAGGTAATGTTAATTTAGATGCTCCTATAGAGTATGAAAAGGCTAAAGAAAGATTTGATTTTTTAACTAATCAGAAGAATGATCTTATTAATGCGGAGAATACTTTATATGATATTATTAAAGAAATGGATACTGTTATGAAAGAGAGATTCTTAGATACTTTTGAGAAAGTTAAAATTGAATTTAAAAATGTATATAGGGAATTATTTAAGGGAGGAAGAGCAGAACTTACTCTTACTGATCCAGATAATATATTAGAAACTGGTATTGAAATTAAAGCTGAACCTCCTGGTAAGAAACTTCAAAGTATTAGTCTTCTTTCAGGTGGAGAGAAAACTTTTACTGCTTTATCATTATTATTTGCTATTCTTAATATTAGACCTGTACCTTTTTGTTTATTTGATGAAGTAGAAGCTGCTCTTGATGATGCTAATGTTGAAGCTTTTGGTAAATATTTAGATAAATATAGAGATAATACTCAGTTTATTATTATTACTCATAAGAAGAAAACTATGGAATATGCAGATATTTTATATGGTATTACTATGGAGGAATCTGGAGTTAGTAAGATTGTATCTGTAAAACTAGAAGATATTAAGAAAGATAAATAAGTCTTTCTTTTTTCTTCCTTACAAGCTTATAATCTTGTAAGGCATCATAGAGCTATTTATCTCTATGATGATTGATTTTTAAATTATTATATGTTATAGTAGTGCTTACTTTGTGAGGGATAGTATGAATGAAATAGATAGAATTAAATTAGATGTTATTAATAATGAGTTATCTTATATAGAATTAATGGAATTATATATTAAGTATTTGAAAATTAGACAAAGCATGATGAATAAGATACCTAGTATTAGGAATGATTATAAATATTATGTTAATGATATAGGAAGTAACTGCTACGCATATGCTTTTAGGTTTGATTTACCCTTATATTTTGCAACTTCTTTTGATAGAGAGTTAGGAGATGCTTTTGATTTCTATCCTGGATGTTTTTGCGGTATTCACAATATATATACTAGTGAAGATTTACTTAATGGATTATATGGTGATTTGGATATTCTTGGTATTAAATATAGTGATAAATTAGATGATAATCATTTATATAAAGTAGCAGTGTTTTTTGAATCTGAGTTTCTTGGTATTAACAATATTCCGGATTTTCATTTTTGGAGATTAAATGGTAATGGTATGTGGTCTTGTAAGAATGGTTATAGTACTAATATTGAAAAAAGTGATAAACCTAGATCAGGAATGTCTTATAGACTTATTAAAGTATTAGATATTAATAGATAATAATATTATTTATGTTATAGTTAAATGATATAACTTATATGTATAATTTATGTAAAGTCAACAATTTTTTGAAAAATATTTTTATGATATGTTTTTATGGAGAAAATTATCTTTTCTTGTCTTAGAAAGTTAGTTTTCTCTATTTTTTATGTGGTAAAAATAATTTTTAAAAAATTGCAATAAAATATATAATTTGTTACTATGCTCTTGAGGTGAGAAACTTTATGCAAGAGAGAATTTATTACAATGAAATAAAAGAGGAACTTATTAATAATGAAATTACTAAATGGAGAGGGGATAATAAA
>CAMFBT010000067.1 GCA_945948625.1 uncultured Mycoplasmatota bacterium
CAATACCAAAAACAAAAATATTATTTGTAAGAATATTTAAATTAATACTATTTCAGTATTTATATAACTTAATGTTCTTATTACCAGCCTTTGTAGTATATATTTATTTTGAACATCCTAGTATAAACTTTTACTTAATATCATTACTTATGACAATTTTAATACCAATAATACCTACCGTAGTATCAAGTATTCTTGGATATCTTATCAAGATGATATCTAGTAAATTTAAATCAAAAAAGATAATACAAACTATACTATCAAGTATTATCTTTATGGGAATATTTTTCTTAAGTCTTAATTTAAATAGTTTTATTGAAAATATAGCAAGTAAAGCAACTAGTATTAATGACATGTTAACAAAAATCTATTATCCAGTAGGAGCTTACATATCACTAATAGATAAATTTGATATTATAGTACTAATAAAATTACTATTAATAAATATCATACCATTTATTATTTTCATTTTACTAGGAGGTAAATACTACTTTAAAATAATATCAAATTCCAAAGAAAGCATAGTAAGAAAAAATAAAAATAAAAATGAAAGATTTATAAAGAATAGTCCTATCAAAGCCTTAACAAAGAAAGAATTAAAAAGATATTTCTCTTCACCAGTATATATGTTTAACACTATATTTGGGCTTCTATTAATACTAATAATAACAATACTTTTATGTATAAAAGGAGATAGTATATTAGATATGCTTCTTAATGCAGAAGGAACACAAACTACAGAAATAAATATTTCCCTACCAGTAATTTACTATATATTAGTATTATTTTCATGTAGTATGACTTCAATAACATCATCTTCTGTTTCATTAGAAGGAAAGACAATAAATATAACAAAAAGTCTACCAATTAGTGAAAAAAATATTTTAAAGTCTAAAATAATTTATCCATATGTAATAGAATTACCTTTTATCCTAATATCAGAACTAATATTCTTTATAAAATTTAAAATAAATATTATAGATATTATATTAATACTTAGTATGAGTTTAATAATGGTTACCTTATCTAGTATAATAGGATTAATAATAAATCTAAAATACCCAAAGATGAATGCCACAAACGATACCGAAGTAGTAAAACAAAGTATGAGTAGTATGATATCTGTATTTATAGGTATGGGTATATTCATTATTAGTGTAATTGGCATAATATACTTTTATGAAATAATAAATATATATTTATTACTTACAATACATATATTAATACTTTTAATAGTAGCAATAGTATTATATATAATACTAATGAAACAAGGTATAACAGAATATAGAAATATTAATGTATAGTTTATTAAATCACTCTAAGCCTAGGTCTTAGAGTGTTATTTTAAGCCTAAATATTAGTCTTAAAATAAAGCACCAATCATACACATTATAGATAAATTACAAATACATATAATATCTAACTAAATAAAGTGCTACAATAAGTAGCATAAAAGTAAAGCCTTACTACTTTAAAATTAAACAATTTAATTATATAATTAATGTCAGAAAGAGAGATGATATTATGACATTAGGTCAAAAAATAAAAGAAATAAGAAAAAGAATGGGATTATCTCAAGAACAATTAGGAAAAATCATAAATGTATCAAGACAAGCAATAACAAAATGGGAAAGAGATGAAGGAATACCCGATATAAGTAACCTAAAAGAATTATCCACTATTCTTGGAGTGACAGTAGATTATTTAATAAGTAATAACACTACCTTACCAGAATTATCAATGAAAATAAAATTAAATAAAGAAAAATATAAAAATAAACTAAGTTCTTATGAAGAAATATTAAAAGAATATTACAAAGAACCATGGGAGATATTTATATTATCCACAAATAAAAAGATAAATAAATTAGAAAGAATATTAAATATATTTACCGGTGGTGATTATTATTTAATAAAAGGAGTAAGTGATTTATCACCTTATTATTTAGCAGTAAAAGATAATTTAAAACTATTAATAAATATTAAAAATTGGACTATGGAAGTAATAGAATTACCTGAAGATACTAGTAAAAAGAAAATTACTTATAAAGATATGTATTTCATAAATTGTGGTAAATTAAAATATAAAAACAAATAACCCTTTATCTAAATTTGATAAAGAGTTTTAATATAATATATTGACTACTAAAAACACATTTAGTATAATAAGTATGAAAAGTATAACTTATATAAGAAGGAGAAAATAATATGAAAAAAGATAAATATATAGGTATAAGTAAAGTAGGAGAGAAAGGCCAAATAGTAATACCAAAAGAAGTAAGAGATATGTTTGATATAAAACCAGGAGATTCACTAATTGTCCTCTCAGATAAGAAAAAAGGAATAGCACTTCTAAAATCAGAAGTAATAGAAGATGTAACAAATAATATTTTAGGAGGAAAAAATGATTGAAATAGATATAAAAGATTTAACAAAAAAATATAAAGATGTAGTAGCAGTAGATAATTTAAATATCCAAATAAAAAAAGGAGAAATATTTTCATTGTTAGGAACAAATGGAGCAGGAAAGACAACTACAATCAAAATATTATCAACACTATTATTACCCTCTAATGGAGAAGTAAAAATTAATAATTTTGATTTAATAAAAGATAAAATGAAAATCAAAGAAATAATAAATATATCTCCTCAAGAAACTGCTATTGCACCAAATCTAACAGTTTTAGAAAATCTAGAGTTTATGGCAGGAATATATCAAATAAAAAATAAAAAAGAAAAAATAGATACATTAATCAAAACATTTAATTTAGAAGAAGTATTAAATAAAAAAGCAAAAAATCTATCTGGAGGATATCAAAGAAAGCTATCTATAGCAATATCATTAATAAATAATCCTCAAATATTATTTTTAGATGAACCAACACTTGGATTAGATGTAATTTCAAGAAAAGAGTTATGGAAAGTAATTAAAGAATTAAAAGGTAAAGTAACAATAATACTAACAACACATTATATGGAAGAAGCAAACTCTTTATCAGATAGAGTAGGAATAATGAATAAAGGAAAATTAATAGCACTAGGAACACCAAATGAATTAATAAAGAAATCAAAAACAAAAACATTCGAAGATGCCTTTGTAAAAATAGTAACAGGAGGTTTAGATTAATGAGAACACTTACCTTTGCCAGAAGAAATTTTAAAGAAATAATTAGAGATCCATTAAGTATTATATTTGCCATATTATTACCATTATTCTTATTATTCATTTTTAGGCAATTTAAAATACCAAATGAAATATATAATATAGAAAACTTTACTCCTGGAATAATAATATTTAGTTTATCCTTTATAACAATGTTCACAAGTACTCTAGTAGCTAAAGATAGAACTTCATCATTAACAGCAAGATTAGGAGTAAGCCCTATGAAAGGAGTAGAGTATATTTTAGGATATAGCCTATCAGTAATACCTCTTGTTTTAATACAAAATATATTATTTTTTATATTAGCTATTATATTAGGACTTAATTTTAATATAAATGTAATTTATACAATACTAGTATCGCTTCCTATTTCAATACTATTTATAGTTCTTGGTATATTAATAGGAACCATAACAACAGAAAAATCATCTTCAGGAGTATCTAGCATAGTAGTACAATTAGTAGCATTTACTAGTGGTATGTATTTTTCTCTTGATATGGTAGGAAATACCTTTTCTACCATATGTAAAATATTACCCTTTAGAAGTACATTAAATATAACAAAAGGAATATTAAATGCAAGTTATAATAATTTATCATCATCTATTATAATAGTATTAATCTACACAATAATAACAATTATTCTAGCAGTATTTCTCTTTAAAAACAAAATGACTAGTGACAATAAATAAAACATAATATATTAGGACTTAATTCATAAAAAAATAGAAGCAATCTTATGTAAAAAATAGTGTAAAACATAGTTTACTTTGATATAATTCTATGATAAAATTAGTTTAGAAATAAAGGAGGAATAAGAATGTACTTATTTAATAAAGGAAATAAAAATAATTTTTTTTATAGCACATTTTTAGGTGGTTATACAGGATCACAAGTAAGAGAAAGTGC
>CAMFBT010000068.1 GCA_945948625.1 uncultured Mycoplasmatota bacterium
ACCACAAATCCACAAGGTATAGGTCTTGTTTGTTCTAAATTATCCCAGTTAATAGGATGATTTATTATCTTATTATCAATCACTAATGCACTAGAATTACCACCATCTAAGTTCGCAGCATTATATGCATGATATCTAAGTAAAATATCTACCAAATCATTCATATCTGCTCCCTTACTTTTTAAACTTCTACCATCAATAACAAGAAATAATACAATACCATCTTTTCGTTGTGCTATAGCACTTCTAGGATGAGTACCATATCCTCCATTACCATTAATAAAAGCACTATTCCCATTTACAATTAAAAAAGGTCCAAATTCAACAGCATCTCTTATTCCCATATTAATTGCCTCTTCAGCACTTATTCTTCCTAAATATAATTTATTATCCGTAGTAAATCCAATAATTCCACCACCATATGCACTATGACTATAATTACTAATTATTTTACCATTTGATATTACTGCACCAATTGCACCTCCACCATTACCTTGACCATTTACATCAACAAAACCTCCTCCATTAATTGCTACTATAGCATTTTCTCTTTTAGCCATATCAACTAAATATTCACCAGAATAACCTATATTTTTACTATATGTTACTTTAATTTTAGAAGGATCATATATAGCAACCAAATATCCTGAAAAACCTTTTTCATTTATTTCAATTAATTTATATATATCATTCTTATTTCTATCTAATATTTCTTTATCATAATCATCAACATATCTATTTTCTTCTGCCATTATTTGACTAATATCAGTATTCCCTTCTGGTTCTTTTATACTATGTCTCGAAAGTACTCTATTTATATATTCATCACTATAAAAAGTAGTAGCTAAATACTGATGTCTCATAGTACTCATAGCGGTAGTAACAAGAAAATCTCTAAAACCATTATAAGGACCATATAAAAGAAATAAAATAGTTATAGCAATAACATCACATATACCAATTATTATACTAAATATATTATCCCTTTTCTTACTTTTATCAATATTTTCTTTTTCTATTCTTTTTATCATATGTTCCACCTTATTCATAGTTTATTACTTATTAAATTATTAACTACTCTTTCAATTTCATCATCTTCAACTAATGGAACACTTATTCTTGTTAATTTATTATTCATACTAGAATATATACCATCTTTACCCAACTTTTCATCCACTATATCATCCAAAAATCTATTATATTCACTTCTAGTAGTAAGATAAAAACATAATTTTGATATATCATCTTTATCAAATAAATAATTAATATCATCATCTAACACAGAATCAGTAGAAATAATTAAATGAATATTCATTGTGCTTCCTACTTCTAATAAATAATTTATATCATCTTTAACTTCCATACTCATTTTTACTATTTCATACACTTCATCAATAAATACTACAATTCTATTTCTATTATCATTTTTTACCCTTTTTTCAAACTCATATCTAATATTTTTAATTTCATCAATAATATCTTTCTCTTTATTTACTACCTTACATACCTTATCATAACTATTATAATTAATACCTTGTGAATCTAATATTATTATTTCAGTATCATCTTTTTTCATTAAAATATTCATTATAATATTATTAAACAAATTAGTTTTCCCTGTTCCAGTTACACCAGTAACTAGTAGATTTTTATCCTTACTAAAATCAAAATAAATAACATTATCTTCTTCATTTAATCCTAATGGTATCATATTATTACTTTTTTCATTTACTTCTTCCAATAATTCCTTTAATGATAAAGTACTTCTCTTCATATTTAAAACTTTTATTCTTATTTCATTATCACTAACCCTATCAATATCAAAATCATTAGAAGAAAGTCCCAAAGCAAGACCAATTTCTCTCTTTAAATCAACAATATCATCAAAATTCTTATCATCATTCCAAGTAATATTATAAACTGTAATATTTCTATATACCTCATATGTAATTTTAGTATTAAATTTAAATGCCTTCAATGTATGTTTCAAATTATTTACAAACAAATCAGCATTAAGCATATTTCTCTCATTATCAAATGGTTTAGTATTTAATAGTTCTAACATAATATTACCTCTTCTTTCTATTTTTAATAAGTATATTACCAGTCATCTCACTAGGTATATCAAGTCCCATAATCCATAATATACTAGGAGCAATATCTCCCAATTTACCATCTATTAACTTTAATTTTTTATCTGTTATAATAAATGGAACTTTATTAGTAGTATGACTAGTATTAATACTTCCATCTTTATTTTTCATTACCTCAGCATTACCATGATCAGCAGTAATAATAACAGTATATTCTTCTAATGAAATATTATCAAGTATTTTCCCAATACATTCATCAACAGTTTCTACCGCTTTAATCGCCGCAGCATAATCACCAGTATGTCCAACCATATCTCCATTAGCAAAATTAAGTACAACCAAATCTTCACGATTAAGACTAATCTCTTTTACTAAGGAAGCAGTAATCATATGAGCACTCATTTCAGGTTCTAAATCATAAGTAGCTACTTTAGGACTAGGTACTAATATTCTTTTTTCATTATCATATATCTTATCAATACCACCATCAAAGAAATATGTAACATGAGCATATTTTTCAGTTTCCGCTATTCTAAGTTGAGTAAATCCCATCTTTGAAATATACTCTCCCAAAGTATTATTTAATTTAGGAAGTTCAAAAGCATAAGGACATAATACCGTATGAGCAGAGGGCATCATAGTAACAACTAAAAGATTATCAATCTTATTTCTATCAAAACATTTATATTCACTATTAGTAAAAACACTAGCAAGTTCTCTTAATCTATCAGGTCTAAAATTAAAGAAGATTATACCATCATTATCTTTTATAAGTCCATCTTTATATGTAGTTGTAGGAATAATAAATTCATCAGTAATTCCATTACTTTGACTATTTTTCCAAACTTCTTTTGCTTCTTTTACTTCAGTACCAATAACCATTGCCTCATAACATTTCTCAATTCTATCAAAATTATTATCCCTATCCATACCATAATATCTTCCACCAATTGAAGCAATCTTACCTATACCTATTTTTTTCATATATTTTTCTAACAATTCAATATATTTAATACCACTAGTAGGACTAACATCTCTTCCATCAGTAAAAATATGAACATATACTTTTTTTAATTCAAATTTTTTAACCATATCCAATAAAGCAAATAAATGATTAATATGAGAATGAACACCCCCATCAGATAATAATCCTATCAAATGTATACTAGAATTATTTTCTTTCACATGCTCTATAACTTTTAATATCTCTTCATTATCAAAAAATGTTTTATCTTTTATTTTACTATTTATTAATTCAAGAGATTGATAAACAAGTCTACCAGCTCCTATATTAGTATGACCTACTTCAGAATTACCCATTTGTCCTTTAGGAAGACCAACAAATGTACCTGAAGCCTCTAATTCACAATGAGGATATTTCTTCCATAAGTTATCTAAAACAGGAGTTTTAGCATTATATACAGCATTATACTTTTTATCATTAGTAATACCTATACCATCCATAATACAAAGTAAAACTTTCTTCATTTTCATCACCTATTCTCATATATAATTATATATTATAATTTAGCATTAATCAAGTTTTAAAAAGAAAAAACAAAGTAACAATCATTACTTTGTTTAATTTATTTATATTCTTTAACTTGCTTTTTAATCAAGTCAATAAAATCATTCATGTCAATAGTAGTACTATTTTCACTACCAAACTTACGATAAGTAACAGTATTATTATCTCTTTCATTATTACCAAGTACTAATGTATAAGGTATCTTTTTAGTTTGAGATTCCCTAATCTTATAACCCATCTTTTCATCTCTAGAATCAAGTTCAACTCTAAATCCATTTTCTTTCAAAGTATCAACAATCTTATTAGCATATTCTAAATGATATTCATTATTTACAGGTATTACATTTATTTGTACTGGACTAAGCCATA
>CAMFBT010000069.1 GCA_945948625.1 uncultured Mycoplasmatota bacterium
ATTTCTATGTATAGAAAAATAGAAGAAGAATTAAAAAAGTGGAAGAATGATTATAAGATGCCACTTATGTTAGTTGGTGCAAGACAAACTGGAAAAACTTATATCTTAGAAGAATTTTGTAAGGATAATTTTGATAATTATGTTTATATTAATTTGGATAAAGAAGAAAATATTGCTGAGGTATTTGAAGAAACCATTGATCCGGATACAATAATAGAAAAAATAGAAATAATTAAAAATATAGTTATTAATCCAGATAATACAATTTTATTTCTTGATGAAATCCAAGTAAGTGAAAGAGCTATTGCTTCATTAAAATATTTTTGTGAAAGTGAAAAACAATATAAAATAGTCTGTGCTGGTTCATTACTTGGAGTTAAAATCAATAGATTTAAATCATCATTTCCAGTTGGTAAAGTAACAATTAAATATCTATATCCTATGGATTTTGAAGAATATTTAATAGCTTTAGGCGAAGAAAAATTAATCAATGAAATAAAAATTCATTATGAATCTAATGAAGCTCTAATGAATCCAATACATGAAAAAGCATTAGATTTATATAAAAAATATTTAGTATTAGGTGGAATGCCTGCTATGATTAATAATTTTATAGATAATGAATGTAATATATCGCATGTTGATTTTAACCTGCAAGAGCAAATAATTACTTCATATTTAGCAGATATGAATAAGTATACAGAAAATAGCGAAGGAATTAAAAATAATCAAATATATAATTCTATACCTAAAGAACTTGCTAGAGTTAATAATACTTTTAAATATAGTATAGTAGATAAAGATGCAAGAAAAATTAGATATGAAAGTAGCCTAGATTGGTTACTTGCTAGTAATATGATATTAAAATGTGATTTAACAGAAAAAAATGAATCACCATTAAAAGCATTTGTTAATTCTGATAAATTTAAATTATATTTAAGTGATGTAGGTTTACTTAGATCATTATCTAACTTAGATTATAGTGAAATACTAATGGACAAAAATGAAATGTTTAAAGGTGTACTTACAGAAAACTATGTGGCATGTTCACTATATCCTAAATCAAAAGAATTATATTATTATAACTTTGATAGATATGAAATAGATTTCTTAATAAAAATAGACGGAGATATTATTCCGGTAGAAATTAAAAGTGGTAGAAGAACAAATAGTAAAAGTTTAAATGAATATATAAAGAAATATAATCCTAATTATAGTATTAGAATATCTTCAAAAAACTTTGGATTTGAAAATAACATAAAAGCAGTACCACTTTATGCAGTATTCTGTATTAATAAATAAAATAATTGGAGTGTGATGTAAATGATATATTTTATTTCTGATACACATTTTTATCATAGTAATATTATTAAATATTGCAATAGACATTTTAAAGATGTTAATGAAATGAATGAAACTATAATAAATAATTGGAATAGTATAATTAAAGAAGATGATACAATATATCATTTAGGAGATTTTTGCTTATCCAATGATGATGAAATTAAAAGTATTTTTAATAGATTGAATGGTAATAAAATACTAATTCGTGGTAATCATGATAGAAAGCCTGTTAAATTTTATGAAAATATTGGTTTTGAGGTTTTAACACATGCACCAATTGTGCTAGATGAATATAAATTAATGTTATCTCATGTACCACTACCAGATGTTAAAATTAAAGATGGGTATATTAATTTACATGGACATATTCATAATAAAAAAATAAGTGATGATTATCCAAAAAATTATAGTGAAAATAAACATATTAATTTAAGCGTAGACTCTACTGATTTTAAACCAGTAAGTTTGGGTGAAATTAATAAACTTAGGTAAGGAGTAAGGTAGTATGTTAAAAGTAGAATTAACTAAAAATTATGCTGGAGTTACAATATATGGTGATTATAATGATTTAGATTTTTTATATGAATCGATAAGTTATTTAATAGATGGAGATCCATCTAGTGATGAAGAATACACAATGCAAAATCATCTATATGGCTTTTTATATGATGTAAGGCATGCATATCAAGGAGATAGAGAAGCTATATTAGTAGATAATTATTTGCAAGATTTTAAAAGAAAATGGCTTGAAATAAGAAAGAAAGATGTAACTGAACACAATGTTTATTTTTGTTTTAACTATTTATTGCCAGATATATTTTTAGATATGGTTTTAATCAAGTATTTTATAAGAAAAGTTGATAAAAAAGTTAATGATGTATATAATCCATATATTAATATGGTAAATTACTTTTATTCATTAGTATTACATTCAATAGAAAATATACTTACAGAAATAAAATTTAATAAAATAAAAAAAGGATTACTTGAATCAGTAGTAACTGATAGTATATTCATTCCACAATGGTTTGAAAACATATCTATTAATTATTCTAAAATGACAAAAAAACAAAGAGAAAAGGAATTTATGCATATTATGGATGCTATATATAGTTATGGTGATTATGAAGATTACTTAAAAATGAAAATAGATGTTGAAAAACTATGTAAAGAAAAGAATTGTTCATTAGATGATTTACATTATGAAGATTATCCAGAGGAGATTGAGTGGTAATAGATGAAGATAGGAAGAAATGAACTATGCCCATGTGGTTCAGGTAAAAAATATAAAAAGTGTTGCTTAAGTAAAGCAAAAGAAGATACAGATAAACTTATAGATCCATTTACATATCATGATAATTATATTCATACTAAAAAAGTAAAAACTACTAGAATAAATAAAAAATTATTAAATATCCATGATAACAAAAAAAATTTAAGTATTAAAAGTATTATAGATGATTATTTAGAAATTATGAATTATATACTTGATTATGCTACTAAAAACAATCTTCATACCCTTGAGCAAATAGATGATACTAATCTTATAAGTGATTTTTTAATTAATGTGATTGGTGATTTTGAAGAAGAAATACTAAATCTTAATAAAAATGATTATGATCTAAATGTAACAAATAAATATTTAGATAAATTAGTTAATACATTCAATTTAGATGATAACACACATGAAAATAGTTTAAGATGCAAAACACATAGTTTGTTTAAACTAGGTGATTATGAATTAGGAGAAAAAATAATGCTAGATTGGATTTCAAAAAAACATAATTCAATATATGCTTATGTTGAGCTTGTAGATGATTATGAAATGGTTGGAGATTTAAAAAAATCAAAATACTATTATGATTTAGGAATGAAGCAAACTAATTTAGATGACTTAGATGTCCTTGAAGAAAGAAATGATTATTTTTAAAAAATAAGAAGAATGATATAATTAATAATTGTATTAAGGTACTTAAAGATCATGAACATAATTTTATGTATTATGGTCAATCATTAAATGGTGAATATATAATATGCTAATGATTTAGTTGTTTTATATGATTGCGATTATTTTTATAAAAGTATGGTCTCTATAATTAAAAGTGATAAAAATTGTAAATGTTGGTTAGATATTATTGAAAATAACAATATTATACTCGAAGAAATATTTGATGTAAAGAAATAATTCTAATGAAAACAAGTTTCATGTTTTTAAATTGCAAAATGAGCTTGACTTTCTTTTACAAAGATATATAACATAGTAAAATATGTAAAAATTATGTGGAGAAGAATTTTGTTCTTCTTTTTTTATTATTCGCTCTTTGAGGTATTTAAGTTTTCAATTTTTTTGTAGAACTTAAGTACTTAAGTTCTTTTTTTGAATTTTAAAAAATAAACTTAAAAGAAAGGATAAAATATATGGAAAATATAAATAAAGTTCCATCTAAAATTATTGAAATAGAAACAAGTA
>CAMFBT010000070.1 GCA_945948625.1 uncultured Mycoplasmatota bacterium
TAGCTTCCTTCATTAACAATAGTACCACTATTTAATACTAATTTTGCAGAATCTACTGTAATAGCAGAATATCCAGAAGCAGTATTCCCAATTAGCTTACCGCCTGCTTCAGAACTGCTAATAGTAAGTACTGTATCTTTTCCAGTAACCATAAGCAATGCTTTAAGTGTTTTACCATTTAGATCAAGATTAACATCTTTTGAAATAGTAACTTTACTTTCAGTAGTGGCATCAATATTATTAGTTACTTTACAAGTACCACCAGTATTTAGACATTCTTTTAGTGAAGTGATGTCATTGACTTCAGCAGCCATTACACTTGGAACAAATAGCATAATAGCAGCCATTGCTATAAATAGCATTCTCTTCTTCATTTTAATTCTTCCTTTCTTCTTTAACTTTTTGGATACTATCTCTATCCTTATAATTAGTATAGCAGAAAATTATTTTATTTTCAAGAATAATATTAAAAAAAATATTAATTTGTCATTTAATATTTTTAATAATGTAAAGTATTAATATTTTAAATTATTCTATAGTAGCATTTTCAACCTTTTTATATAAAGTAATATCTTCATCACAAGTAATAAATAAATCTATTACTATCTTAGAAGTCATATCTTCTTCATTAATAATTTTAATATCAGTAATATCAATAATACTTGAATATTTATTAAGTAATTTTTCTTTAGCTATTAAAATAGCTTTTTCTCTAGCAGTATTATAAGTATATATATCATTAATAACTTTAGTTTCATATTCATGTTCATAGGTAAGAGAAATAGGAATAATATTATTGTTAAATATATATTTGATATTTTTATCAAAAGTTTTATATTTATTAAAATCAAAAATAGATATCCTCTTATTTAAAAAATTAAATACTAAAACCTTCTTTTTATTACCAGTATATTTAATCTCATTATAAACATATGGAAATTCAACCCTTATTGAATACCATACCTCACCTATTATCTTACCATTAGCACTCTTAGTTATAATTTCATTATTAGGTAAAATTATTTTTGAAGATATAACAATATCACCTTTTTTAACATAAGTATTAACATCTCTTATTTTTTCCCCAGATTTAGCATAAATACTTTTAATAACTGCTCCTTTTGAAGCAACTATATCATAAATATTATTATCATCAGGAACATTGTTTATTATTCTCTCCTCTACTCTGACAATATATTTAGTACCTTCCTTAATTATCTCTAACCACTCTAAACTGTCCTTATTATCTTCAAGAATTTTCTTTTTTACTTTTTCTACTTCATCATAACTTAAAGCAAAATGATACTTTTTTATACCATTTTCTTCTAACTCATTTTCCACTAACTTTATAATATTATTATTTGAATGAATAACTTCTATACTAAGTATTAAATTAGATAATATATATACTAAAAACAATCCTATAAGTAAAAAAGATAATATAAATATATTCTTTTTTATTCTTTTTAATATTCTTAATTTCCCATAATATCTTATTATTTTTATATTATATATAGTCTTTAACTTTTCTATCTTATCTAAATTTTTATAATCAATTATTAAATCCATTTCTTTATAAGATATAGGTATTACTTTTATAATATTAATATTATTTCTTATTATTCTTTTAAGAAAATTATTAATATTTCTTCCAGTTATTTTTATTTTAATACTACTAGAGAATATTTTAAATATTTTATCTTTCATAGTACTCAACTCTTTCTATATAAAAGTTATATTATCAATATTACCTGATATTAATATTTCATTATCCATCATTCTAGAAATTACTAAATTATCACCTTTAATTTGATAAATTTTATTATTATAGCTAACACTTATAATAGTTGAAGTAAATTCTATTATTTTACTATAATTTATTATATCAAGTTTATTATTTTTATATATCATACTAAACTTTTTATCATTAATATAGTTATCTAATCTATTAAATATTTTCATAATAAAATATATGATATAGGTAATAATTTTATGTAAATTATAACTAAAATGTTTATTTTTATAGGTATTAGTAGTGCATTTTTATTAATATTTGTCATATGTTATATTGAATATAAAAAAGGGGTGGATTATATGTGTAACAATGAAAACAATTCTTGTGAGAATTGCATTGCGGATATTCTAAAAGTTATTCTTATACTTCAGCAAAGTGTATGTCAAAATGATTGCTGCTTAGAAACATGTGATAGAGGTTTCTTAGGTCAAAATAGCAGTTTCTTCTACAACACTAGACCAATAGTACTTTATACATGCTCGTCAGGCAGTACACCTTTAGCTATGCCAATTAGTAAAGATCCTAGTATAACTACTACAAGTACAGTATTTAGATTAGAAAAACTAGATGGTAATTGTGCTACATGTAGAGTACTAGCACCAAATACTGACACTACTAGTGTCTTTCCATATGAAGCTACTAACTCTTTCTTCACAATTAACTTAAATTGCTGTTGTATACTTAGATGTTTAGATGATACCTTTGTAGAATGTATATAAAATAGGTTCAATATAGAACCTATTTTTTTAAGTTCCTATTATGTAAAAAATGTAAAATAATGTTGACTAAAAAATAAAAATAATATATATTTATCATAGGAGGAATAAGAAAAATGGAAAATTATGAAGATAAATTATATGCAGTTCAATTAGAAAGAATGTTAAATGACAATGCTAATAGTAAAAAAGCAAGAAATACCTCAATAGGAAATAATAAAAAAACTAATCATAAAAGCAAAAGAAAAAATCCTGGTAAAAAAATTATTATTACACTCGTATTAGCGGGTATACTTACTGCTATTGGAATAGAAGTACCAACGATAATAGAAAGAGTCAATTACACAAATGATTTAGAAAAAGCTACCGCTATTGTAGTAGAACAAGCAACAGAAAATCTTTCAAATGCAGGACTTGTAATAATAGATGAAAATGGTAATGTTTCTATTAAGCCAGAAGGAAATAAAATTGAAGATTATGCTAAATTAGAAAATGTAGATTCCACAATTGGAGAATTTTATGCATATGATAAAGCATTAGAAAAAGCAGGAGATACCGTTAATACTGAATTTGAAAAATTAATCCAAGCTTCAAGCTATAATGGTGGTACATATAATTATACTGATTTTGCCCAAATGTGTAGAATTAATGGATTAACTAATAATGGTAATGCTAGTGGTTTAGAATTTAAAAAATATGCTGAACAAGAATTAGTAAATTCATATCGAAATGGCACAATTGATCAAATCATGAAAAAAATAACAAATGAAACGAAAGGAAAATAAAATGGAAACAATTATTTTAGATAATGATATAGAATACTTTATCGTAAAAGAAGAATTAATTAACAACAATCTATATACTCTATTTGCAAATGTAGATGACAATACTGACATTTGTTTTAGAAAAACCATAATTGAAGATGATGGTGAAAAGTACTATATAGGTTTAGATGATGATAAAGAATTTGATTTAGTCGCAGCACATTTTGCCAAGAGTATATTAAAGGAAATAGATAAATAAATCTATTTCCTTTTTATAGTAATTGTATATTTAGAATTACCTCTATAATTATTATTATCATCAAAATCATCTTGATTATCATAAGTAAATGCTGTAAGAGTAATTTCTTCAACATCATCAATACCCGCTACTGCATATATTTTAATTGAAGTAATAATAGTATCATCATTCATATCTTCTAAATGACTATAAAAACCATCTGGTGCATTAATATCATCATATAAATATACATAAAAATA
>CAMFBT010000071.1 GCA_945948625.1 uncultured Mycoplasmatota bacterium
ATGCTAGAAAAAGATTATAATTTATTAATATCAAAATATATGTATGATAGATTTAAAGAACTAGGAATACCTGCTGCTATAACAAGAGAAGAAGATGTGACATTATCTCCAACAGATAGAGTAAATGATATCTTATCAAAGTTTGGTAACTCTAGTGATGTGATAGTAATATCTAATCATGTAAACTCCGGAGGTGGCGAAGGTGCTGAAGTAATTTATGCCCTTAGAAATCCCGACACCCTCGCAAAAAAAATACTAGAGAACATATCTTCTACTGGTCAAACCGCTAGAAAATACTATCAACGAAGATTACCAAGTGACACATCCAAAGATTACTACTTCATCCATAGAAATACAGGAAAAACAGAACCACTAATAGTAGAATACGGATTCATAGATAGTAGTAAAGACATAGAATTTCTAAAAGAAAATTATGAAGAATTAGCAGAAGCAGTTATATCAGCAGTAGCAAACTATATAGGAGTACCATATACACCACCAGAAGGAATAATAACAAATACATATATAGTCCAAAAAGGAGATACCCTATATTCAATCGCTAGAAAACTAAATACAACAGTAGAAGAACTAAAAAAACTAAACAATCTTACCACAAATACACTACAAATAGGTCAAGTATTAAGAATACCAACCGAAGTAATATATGAAGAAGAAGAAAATGTCTATACAGTTCAAAAAGGAGATAACCTATATCAAATAGCCCAAAATAATAATACAACAGTAGAAGAAATAAAAAAACTAAATAACCTAACATCAAATACATTATCAATAGGACAATTACTAAAATTACCAAGTCCATTAACCCCAGAGACAACATATACAGTTCAAAAAGGAGACTCACTATATTCCATTGCAAAAAAATACAACACAACAGTGGACAAATTAAAAGAATTAAACAATTTAACAACAAATATTCTATCCATAGGTCAAGTATTAAAACTACCAGTAGAAACCACCGAAGAAGAAATAAAAGAAAAAAATACCATAACCTATACAGTTCAAAAAGGAGATTCCCTATACTCCATAGCAAAGGAATATAATACAACAATTGATCAAATAAAAGAAATAAACAACCTAGAATCAAATCTTTTATCCATAGGTCAAGTATTAAAATTACCAGTAGAAACCTCACTAGAAACAACATATACAGTTCAAAAAGGAGACTCCTTATATTCCATTGCAAAAAAATATAACACAACAGTAGACAAATTAAAAGAATTAAATAATCTTACATCAAATCTATTATCTATAGGCCAAATTTTAATAGTAAGATAACCAATAATAAATAATACAAAGACATAACTAAAAATAAATAAAATAAAAAAATAACTATTACCTAAACAGAACCTCGTTTCAATTTTTTCAAAGAAACGGGGTTCATATCATATCATACAAAAGTAATAGTTATTTTAAATTAAAATAAATAATTATACATAATAATGCATAAACAACACACTATATAGAAATATTTATATTATTTAACCTCTTCTTTTTTATTATTAATAGAAGCATCACCAGTTTTAATACCCATAACAATAGGTAAAATAATAGGAACCCTTCCAGTTTTATCAGAAAGAAGAGGCATAAGACCATTAATCATTTCTGATTTCATATCATTAAAATTAAATACCTTTTTCTTAAGTTCATTATTAATAATTTCCTCAGCCTTATTTTGAATTTCTCTAATCAAATCAGCATTTTCATTAACAAGAATATATCCTCTTGTCGTAATCGCAGGAGTTCCCATAAGAATCTTATTTTGAGTATCAATATTAGCAATAATAACTAAAATACCATTGTTACTCATAAGAATTCTATCTTTAATTACAGCACTTCCGACATCTCCAATTCTAGAACCATCCACATAAACTTCTCCAGCTTGTACCTTACCATCTCTATAAAGTTCACCTTTATTTAGAGTAAGAACATCACCATTTTCTAGAATAAAAGTATTTCTTTTTGGAACACCACACATAACACCTAAATCAGTATGTTTCTTAAGCATTCTAAATTCTCCATGATAAGGAACAAAATATTTTGGCTTAAATAACCTAATCATAAGTTTAAGTTCATCCTGATTAGCATGACCAGAAGAGTGAATCTCACTCATTGTATTAGTAAATACTTTAACACCTTTCTTATATAATTTATTAATAGTTTTAGATACTGAAGCAGTATTTCCAGGAATAGGAGAACTAGAAAAAATAACAATATCATTAGGCATAAGTGAAATCTGTCTATGAGTACCCGCAGCAATTCTAGATAGTGCTGCTAGTGGTTCACCTTGACTACCAGTACAAAGTAAGCATACATCACCAGGCTTCATATGATTAGCTTCTTCTGCTGTAATAATAATACTCTTATCCTCAAAGTATCCACATTTAAGGGCAATATCAACAGTATTTTCCATACTTCTACCAAATAAAGCAATCTTTCTATTATTCTTTTTACAAGTTTCAATAATATGCTTAATTCTATAAACATTTGAAGCAAAAGTAGCAAGAATAATCCTATTACTAGTATAAGTAGAGAAAATTTCTTTTAGATTTTCATCAACTACACTTTCACTAAGAGAAGTACCAGGACTCATTGCATTAGTAGAATCACTCATGAGAACACTTACGCCATTTTCACCAATTTCAGCCATTTTATGTAAATTAGCCATTGGCCCAATAGGAGTCATATCAAATTTAAAATCTCCAGTCATAACAATAGTACCATCAGGTGTTTTAATAGCAAGACCATGAGAATCAGGAATCGAGTGAGTTGTTCTAAAAAATTCAATATTAAAATATTTAGTTTTAATTATAGTATCTTCATCATAAACAATTAAATTCTTATAAACAATATTTCTTTCTTCTAATTTTTTATCAATAAGTTCTTTAGCATTACTAGGAGCATAAATCTTAGGAATATTCACTGTCTGTAATAAGAAGGGAATACTACCAATATGATCTTCATGACCATGAGTAATAATTAAAGCCTTAATTTTATTTTCATTATCTTTTAAAAAAGTATAATCTGGTATAACATAATCAATTCCAAGTAAATCATCATCAGGAAACATAACACCAGAGTCAACAATAATAATTTCATCACCATGCATTACAGTATACATGTTTTTACCAACTTCCCCAAGTCCACCTAAGGGAATAATTTTAGTATTCATTTAATTTCTCCTTTCATAATATATTTTCTCGTTAAAAAATAAAAATTAAAAATATTGAATTTTAAAAGAATAACCACTGCCTAATCATTATACACTAAAATGATAAAAAAATCAAATGAATAATTTTATCTATGTAAAATGAGTGTGAACCTAATGTTTCCCACTCTTCTTTGAAGCCAATTGTCTTCAAAGAGAAATCTGGAGCCTAAGGTCTCCAGATTAAAAAATATTTTAAATATAAGTTGTTAAAATAATTATAATGATATTATAAATCAATTAGTGTTTCCATAAATTCAACCTTACCACCTAGCATTGTTTAAGTTTCCTAACTTTGTAATTCACTACTAGCTTTTATCTTATCAAGATTTCTTAAACCTAGTAATGTTTTATTTATTTTTATTATCATTACAAAGATGGTTTTTATGTAGCTGATAGTTCTTATTCATCAGAAAAAATACCAAAACTTTGAAGTTAATGAAAATCTAAACACTATAAAAAAAACAAAAAAATACCTTGTATTTACAGTAAACCTATGTTATAATATAACTG
>CAMFBT010000072.1 GCA_945948625.1 uncultured Mycoplasmatota bacterium
ACCTGCGACCGCCCGGTTATGAGCCGGATGCTCTAACCAACTGAGCTAAGGGTCCATCTAATATATAATTTTTTATTCTTTTCAAGTATAAAAGCAACCACTATTAATAGAGCATTATGCTTGAAGAACAAATTAAGTATACCATTTTTATGTCTTTGTGTCAATAAAAATAATTATTATTTTTTAAATCTAATATTATTTTTTACTATTTTATTCATTTATTACATAAAATTAACTATGAATAATGAAAAAATTGAAGATAAATCTTTAACTACTCTTGCTTTTATTATAGGACTTGCACTTATTGATAATCTTACTAGCACTGAACAAAATGCTGTTGGAAATTGGATTATGTTAATTGCTCAAACTCTTTGTACTAATGGTAGTTATACTTTTAATAAGGATTGGAAAAATCATATTGGTAATAATACTAATGTTACAAGAGAAACTTTAAGAAAAGCAGGCAATATTATAAATAATGAAATAAATAAGTTATAAAAAGAATACTTATAAGATTTTGAGTATTCTTTTTATTTAATTATATTTTATCTTTTTTTACTATTTTTAATATATCAAATGGTAAGACTGCGAGTAAAACAAATAATAGTATAAATAGCCACCATTTGATTGTTAATGGAGTAGTATTAGCTAATTTATTAAAAAATGGCAAATATATATATATTAATAATAATACTATTATACCAATATTAACAATTAAGGAAACTTTATCTTTAAAACTTCTTAAAAAGTTTGATATCGTAGTTTCATTATTTTTTAATTGATATGCAATTAACATTATAGATAAAGTTAATATTGAATATGCAATAGTTATAGATAAATTAGTATCAATATTACTCTTAATTAAAGTCATATATATTACAAAAACAACAATAAAGATAAATAATCCCTGAGCTATATTCATAATTATATTATTTAAATTTAATATTGGTTCATCAATTTTTCTTGGTTGATACTTCATTAAATTTTTATTAGATTTTATTCTTTGAAAAATAATAGAAGATGTTGGATCTATTAATAATTCTAATAACATAACATGAATTGGTAATAGTAGAGTTGGTAATTTAAATATAGGTACCATTAATGATAAAAGAGCAATAGGAATATGGATAGCAATAACATAAGAAATAGCTTTTCTTATATTTGAATATATATTTCTACCATTTTCAATAGCCTTAATAATTGTATTAAAATTATCGTCTAAAAGAATTAAGTCTGCTGATTCTTTAGCAATATTAGTACCTCTTTTTCCCATTGCTATTCCTATATTTGCCTTTTTTAATGCAGGTGCATCATTTATCCCATCACCAGTCATTGCCACTATTTTATTATCTTTTTGTAAGGCTTTTACAATTCTCATTTTATGATTTGGATAAACTCTAGCAAAAATATTGACATTTTTAACCTTTTCAAATAACTCTTCATCAGTCATTTTTTCCAACTCTGCTCCAGTAATAACTTCGTCATAATTTTCAAGATTTATTTTTTTTGCAATGCCCTTAGCAGTTTCACCATTGTCACCTGTAATCATAATAACTCTGATACCTGCTGAATAACATTTTTCTAATGATGATTTAATACCATATCTAGGTGGATCATATAATGCAACTAATCCTTGAAAAGATAATCTAGTATTTAATAAATCTTCTGGAATTTCTTCTAAATTATCATTTCTTGCTATAGCTAACACTCTATATCCTTCACTTGCAAATTCACTTATTTTATTTTTTATTACTTCATAATCGGCTTTGCTTAAATCACAAAGTGGTATAACACTTTCATATGCTCCTTTTACACATAATATTTTATCATTCAATATTTGTCCCATCATTTTTGTTTCAGGAGTAAAAGCATATTCTTTTGTAATTTTAAATTTTATGTCAAACTTTTCTTTTTCTTTGCAATATTCTTTTATAGCTATTTCCATAGGATCGTAGGCAACAAGTGGGCATGCATAATATGAAGTTTCTAAAAAACTTTTGTCAAATGAATAAATATCTTGTACTTTCATCTTATTCTCTGTTATAGTACCAGTCTTGTCTGTACATAAAACATTGATGGTTCCGAGAGTCTCAATTGTCTTCATATTTTTAGTTAAAGTTTTTTCTTTAGTCAATTCCCATGCGCCCATAGCTAAAAATACAGTTAGTATTACTGGAATTTCTTCAGGTATTGTTGCCATTGCTATTGTAATACCCGCTAATATGGATTCTACTATTCTTTGTGAAAAGACTAATTCTGAATGATTTATATAAGTAATTATTAATGTTAAAAAAAATATTATTCCACTTAATATGGTGCAAATTAAAACTAATTTATTTATTTGCTTTTCCAAAGGACTTTTTTCTTTTTGTACTAGATTAAGAGAATCTCCAATAAGACCTAATTCTGTCTTATTTCCAACTGAAGTTACTCTAATAATTCCCATACCATTTGTTATATCTGTTCCTGAATAACACATATTTAATTTAAAATGATTTTCATTATCAATTTCACAATTTTTATAAACAATTTCTGATTCTCCAGTTAAAGATGATTCATTGACTCCTAAACTTTGGGCATACAAAATTTCACCATCCGCAGGAACTTTATCCCCCTCTTCAAGTATAACAATATCACCAACTACTATTTCATCACTTGATATTATTTTTTCATTTTTATTTCTAATTACTCTGACACTTAAAGATGATAATTTGTTTAATTCTTCTAATGCTTTGTCTGTTTTTGTTTCTTGAATAAATTCTATAAAACAAACGGCAATAACAAAAACTAACATTATAATACCATCACCATATTCTCCTACAATAAAATATACACTTGCAGCAATTATTAAGAGAAGAAACATTGGTTCTTTAAATATCTTTAATATTTTTAATATCAATGGTTCTTTCTTCTTATTAGATAATTTATTTGAGCCATTATTCTTTCTTGATAATATTATTTCATCATCTGTTAATCCATTTATGTTTTTTAAGATTTCACTAAAATCATTTTTCATAATTAAATCATCGCCTCATCATTTAGTTAAAAATAAATAATTAATATTCTCAATAATTATATTTTTATTACATCACAAAAGATAATCATTTTATAGTTTGTTTTCTACTATTTATATTACATTTATTAAAAGTAAAATTAAAATTAATTATTTAATATGATTATATGTTTTATTCTATAATTATTGTTATAAATTCATAATCTTATATGTTTTTTATATTTAAAAGTAATTTGATTCATCTAAGTCTAAAATTATATTAGTTATTTTTATAGGAAAATTAATTGTGGCTTGTACCACCATCAAGTTAAATGGATAACTTTTATTAAAAATAATACAATTAAACTTTTATTATTATCAAGCTCATATATTTATTACATAAACATTATATCACGAATATTAAAAAATAATTTTTTTATTTGAATTATGTTTTTTTATCTCAATTATTTATACATCTAATGTATTTAATAACTTATCTAAATATTCTTTATCATTAAATTCATTGATTGCAAAACATTTCTTACCTAAATCTTTAAAAGATGCAAATCTATACTTAAGTAATTCATTATAATCAAGATTTAAAATATTACTTAACCTAAACAAAAATACACATTTAGGTTTTTTAATTTTACCATTTTCAATTAACCATAATTCTATTTCAGATATATCTGATATTCTTGATAAATCACTTAAAGTAAG
>CAMFBT010000073.1 GCA_945948625.1 uncultured Mycoplasmatota bacterium
TTGGTACTTTGAAGAATCATATTTCTTCAATACTAAATAAAACTGGATTTGATAGCATTTCTAAATTACTTGTCTTTTGTATAGGCAATGGTTATATAGTGCCTAATATGTAACTTAAAAAGAAAATCTGATGTTTGATTTTCTTTTTTATATTATTATCTTTAAGATAAAATTATCTTCATTTTCTATAATTAATATTCCTCCTATTTCTTTTAATTTTCTTCTCATACCTTTTATACCTTCATTTTCATTTATAAAGTTATTTGGTTTAATACCATCATTAGTAATAAGCATCTCTATTTTTTCTAAACTATTAGTAATTACTACTTTAATATTTTTGCTATTAGCATGAATTATAGCATTGGTAACAGCCTCTCTAATTATTTCAAAGAATGTTTCTCCTACTTCTTTGTTTTTAGGAAGTTTTCCTATAATACTTATATTAATATTAAATACTTTGTATACTTCAATTAATTTTTTTAAATTTTCTTCAGGTGATTTTAAAGTAGTAAATTGTTCAAATAAATTATCTAACATGAATTTTATTTCTTCTTTATTAATATTATCTTGTTTTAAATACTCTCCAAATAATGATAGACGATGTCCTAAAATATCATGAAATTCATTTTTTATTTTAATTAGTTTTTTTTCTTTTTCTACTTCTTCTATATTATTTAATGTTTTAAGTATTTTTTTATTATTTTCTTCTATCTCAATATTTTGATTTCTTGTTTTTTCTTGTATTTTATATATATCAGTTATATCAAGTGCTATTATTTCTTTATTATTATTTATTTTTAATTGCCATACTCTATTTAAGCATTTTAATATATGTTCATTATGTATTTCTTTTATTTCTTTTTCTTTAAGATCATCAATATAATTATCATTTATATTATACTCTTTTAATATATCTTTCATAACTACATTAATAAGGATAATATTTCCTTTATCATTTAAAAACATAATACCATTATCAGATAAATCAATGGCATTTTTTACTGATAGTATTGATAATGATTCTTTTTTTATTATTCTTTCATAGATTATATTTATTCCGATATATAATGCTAAAATAATGGATATGAAAAATAATATGGTATTGAATTTGTTATTATCTATATAATGCATATTTAGTAATTCTATAATTATTATAAGTAAAAGAATAAATACTTCAAATATTTTTTTTATTAAATATTGTTTTCTTATAAAAAATATTATTGCTACTCTGTATACTTGGATAATGATAAAAATTATTAATATAAATGTTAATTCTTTCATAGTGATACCTCACTTTTAATAATAAAACTAAGATTAGTATCATTATCATAATGTTTTTCATTTACTATTATATTTTCTTCTAATTTTAGTTTATTTTTTATTTCAATATTACTACCTATTGTTACTTTTACTTCTATATTATTATTTTTACAAATTGCAATAAAAATATAATTATCTTGTAATTGTTCTAAAATACTAAATATTACTTCATAAATATTAGACATCATTAGACTATCAATATTCATTTTATTTACTACTACTGCTCCATTAATGCCTAGACTCTGACTATCACAAAGTAATTCTTCTAATATTAATTTAATATTTATTTCACTATATATTTCATTATTAAATTCAGAAATTATTAGGGAACTTTTTCTTTTACAATAGGCAATTAGTAATTTAATTCTTTCTAAGTTATTTTTATTAATATTTCTTTTATTTAATATTTTTTTAGCTTCTTCTCTTCTACTTTCAAGATTATCTTCTAATTTTAAGATGATTCTTTTTCTTAATCTAATTTCATATAATTTTTTTCTTATCTCTTCTTCATTTTTAAGGCTTTTTTGCTGATTAATTAATTCTTTTTGTTTTATCTCAAGCTCTTTTTTTAATTCATTTAATTTAGTTATATCTTTTTTTATTATTACATAACTATCTTTATTTCTTTTTATATCGTATATTATATTTTCTTTTTTATATTTATCTTTGTTATTTCCTTTTTTTATATTGTTTATTATATTATTTGGTATTTTTTTAAATGTATTTGTAAGATATGTAGTTTTTCCATCTAAAGAAATAATTGCCATATCAAGAGATGAATTTTCAAATCTATTTTTATATTTAGAATTATTAGGTATTAAATTTAAATAAAACATTAATTCTATGCCTAGACATGTTATGATACTTGTAATAACTGCTAGATTACTATTTCTTATAATACTAAGATTACTTACATATAATCCTGTATATATTATTTCTATAATAAGTATTATTAAAGGTAAAAATGCTTTGAAATCTTTTTTTACTTTTATTTTATCTTTTGCTAAATTAATCATTCCTTTGGCTAATAGTGAAAATGTCCATATGCATATAATAAAATATATAATATTATGTTTATATGTATTAAAATCTTCTAGACCACTAGGGAATTTAAAAGCTAACTGATGTAAATCATTGGTTAAAACTAGAAGTATTAATATTGTTGACACTATATATAGTGCTTTTTTATGTACTTTTTTTCTAATAGATGTATTACTAAAAATATAAAATAGTGTTGGTATTAATAACATTGGAATATAGTATAAATACCAAATTAGTCTATTTATAGTTATATTATCTATTAATGATTTAGATATTCTAAGTATTAACCATAAAATTATTAATAGGCCAATATATAAAATATATTTTCTTGTTTTTTTATCATATAATTTATAATAGAGTCTTATTAGCCAAAAACTAAAAATTACTAAGTATATTAATGTTTCTTGCATTTTAGTCATTGGATCACCTTCTTTAAATATTATATCAAAAAAAATTATTTCTTCATATATTTATTTTATATTTATTTGCTTTATTATTTGATGTATAATATATATAGGGAGAGAAAAATGGAAAAATTAATTGTATTATATAATGATGAATTATTTAATTATTTAAGAAATAATCTTGTTAGTAAATCGAAAAATAATATTAAGTCATTATTAAAAAATGAATGTGTTTATGTAAATAATAAATTAGTTACTAAGTATAATTATATAGTAAATAAAAATGATGTTATTGTTATAGGTAAAAATATTAAAAAAGATAATTTTAATTTAAAGATTATCTATGAAGATAATGATATTATAGTGGTAGATAAACCTACTAAAATTCTTACTATATCTAATGATAAGGAAAAAGAAAAAACATTATATAGAGAAGTATCTAATTATTTAAAAAAAGAGAAGAAAAAGGTATTTGTTATTCATAGATTGGACTTTGATACTTCTGGTGTTATTATGTTTGCTAAAAGTCAAAAAGTTCAACAACTATATCAAGATAATTGGAATAACTTAGCTAAAGTAAGAGAATATACTGCGGTTGTTCAAGGTAAAACTAATAATAAAGGACATATTGAATCTTATTTAAAAATGTCTAAGTCTCTTCAAGTATATTCTTCAAAAAATAAAGATGGTCTTTTTTCTATTACTGATTATGAAAGAATTAAATTTAATGATAAATATTCTATGCTTAAAATATTAATATCTACTGGTAGAAGAAATCAAATAAGATGTCATATGTATGATATAGGACATCCAATAGTTGGAGATTTGAGATATAAAAGTAAAGATAATACTCTAGGTAGACTTGCACTTCATGCTAATAGATTAGAAATAATTAATCCACTTACCAATAAACTTATGATATTTGTAAGTGAAGTTCCAAAAGA
>CAMFBT010000074.1 GCA_945948625.1 uncultured Mycoplasmatota bacterium
CTCTAAATGAATCTTTAGATTTTAATCCTAACTTTTCCATTATTTCAAATGCACTCATTGGTATATTATAATCCATTACTTCTAATAGTTTAGTTACATAACCACTGATATGTGTTATTTCTTTTTCAGTACTTTCTAATAAGTTATCTAATTCTTTATCAATCATATTTAACATAAATTCAATAAATTCATTAGAATTACCTGTTTTATTACAATTATTAATTGCTTTATAATATTCTTCTTGATATTTTTTTATTTGAGATTCTATTGGTACATACTCAAATATTTCTTTCCATTTAGATAATAATATATTTTGCCACAATCTCGCAGTTCTACCATTTCCATCACTAAATGGATGAATGAATACGAATTCATAATGAAATATAGAAGATAATATTAATGGATGTATTTCATCTTTAGATTCTTTCATAAAATTAAATAGATCATTCATTAAAGATTCAACATATTCAGGTTTAGGAGCAATAAAAATACAATTATCATTTTCATCAAATACACCTTCATCACCAGTTCTAAATACTCCTGATTCTTCTACAGTTAAGAAAGTCATAACACCATGTATTTTTAATAAATCCTTAATACTATATGGATTAGTATCTTTAATCATTTCATATGCTTTATAAGCATTTTTTACTTCTTGTATTTCCTTTTGATCTCCAAGTACTAATTTACCATTAATAACATCTTTTACTTGATTAAATGATAATGAGTTTGCTTCAATGGCTAAAGAAGAATGAATAGAATGTATACGATTATTTCTTCTTAATACTGGCATTTTGTTGAAATTACTAAAATTATCTAACTTTCCTACTTTTTCCATTATACTTCCAACAAGTTCTAGCATCTTATTTGAAATAGTAAATGGAGGTACATATTTTTTCATTAAAATCACCTTAATTTTCTATTAATATTATACCACAAATCAAAAACAATATCAACCATCTTACCTGTATCTTACATGTTTTCTTACATGCTAAAAATAATTGATAATAGATTACTAACTTTTTTAAAACAAAATTGTACATATACATATCATACTTAATATTTTCATAGAAAAAAATTGCAATAGAATGCAAACTTTTTATGTTTTTTTATTTTTTTTTGCAATCTATTACAAATTATATATTAACAAACACATTATATTCATATATAACAGCATACTTTTTTTCTTCTCTAGTAATAGAAGGGTATCATTTATTAGACAGTAAGGTGTAATGCTGTTACACTTACTCCTTGACCAAATGCTGTGGTTGCAAGTTCTACTGGACCTACTTTTGATAATGGGAATAATATTCCTGTACTTTCACCATTTAAATCAATTCCTGTTTTTTTCCCATATCCAAATTTATCTATATAACTAAATAATGTAGTTGTTCCTAATCTTCTTCCTAATTCAACGAATCCTGGATTACATGAATTTTGTACTACTTCAAGAAATGTCTGTGATCCATGTCCTCCTGCTTTCCAACATTTTATTCTTGCTCCATCTACATTAACTGAACCTCCATCATAGAAGGTATCTTTAATTAAATCTACTTTTCCTTCATTAACTGCGGCACTTACTGTTAATATTTTGAAAGTACTACCTGGTTCATAACTAGCCCAAATAGCCATATTTCTATTTATTGTTTCATTACTATATTTTTGATATTCATTTGGATTAAAATTTGGTCTTGAACTCATTCCTAGTATTTCTCCAGTATTTGGATTCATTGCTATAGCCCATGCTCCTTCTGGATTATATTTTGTTACTATATTATCTAATTCTCTTTCTATTGAAGATTGAATTTTATAATTTATTGTTAAATATATATCTAGTCCATCTTCTGGTTCTACATAAACTGAATTTCTCTTTAAATTATTTCCTTTAGCATCTGAAAAATATTGAACTGATCCATATTCTCCAGTTAAAATATCATCATATTCTAATTCTAGACCACTTAGTCCTTGATTATCTATTCCGACATATCCTAAAACATGTGATAACATTTCATTATTTGGATAATATCTTTTAGATTCTTTTAATAGATATACTCCATCAAAGTGAAAACTATTTATTTTATCCGCTACTTCATATGATAATCTTCTTCCTTCTGGATGTACTCTTTCCATCATTGTTTTTTTATAAATATGTTTTTCTATTTCTTCTTTTGTTACTCCTAGTACTTCACTTATTTTTTCTGCTACTAGGTTTTTATCTTTGATTTGATTTGGTATAAATACTAATGAAGTTGTTGTTAAGTTTCCTGCTAATATTTCACCATCTACTGTAAATATTTTTCCTCTATCTGCTTCAATTGGAAGATTTCTACTCCATAAGCCATTAGCTAATTTATTAAGTTTCTTATAATCTATTACTTCTATATAAAATACTTTAGCTATTATTATAATAAATACTACTATTACTATTAATAATACTATCTTAATTCTTTTATGTATATTCTTACTAAACAATGATATCACCCTACTAAAGAGTATTCTTAGATAAGTAATTTAATTACTAAAAAGACATAGTTTTATTCTATGTCTCATTACTCTTCATATCCTTCTACTATTTCATTATCATTAGGTCTATCTAAAAAATAATTATTTTGATATTTATGAAATCTATTAGTCATAATATCATTTATAGGTATTAAAGTATAATCTTTTAATATTACATAATCATAAGTAAAAGTTAATACTTCATTATAATACTTACTAAGTAAATTAATTTTCATAGTAGTAAGAACTTCTCTACCTAAATCATTATCAAAAATTCTAATAATCTCATAAAAATTCTTATCAGTCTTTAATATTCTTTCATCATATATTCTAATTATCTTTTCTCCTTCATAGTTACCATTTACTTTCTCAATAGTAGGATATTTATTATTACCATAATTCTTATAATATAAAATATTATCTTTAACATAAACATATTCAGACATAAAATCATAGTCTATCTTTTTACCTAGATACTCAGTAGAATATGTCCATTTTAAACTATCACTAAGTTTATATGTTGCCTTTTCATACATATCATAACTATCTACTACTTTGTTATCTATATTCTCATCATGAAGAGTATATAATGTATCATTATTATCAAAAAATTTAATATCAGAACCCCATGATGGAGTTATATTTATAACATTAATATTACTTGGAATATCATAAACTTTCTTATAACTAAGTTCACCAGTTTTTAGTTTTTGAGGATTGAAAATATAAATAGCATTATTACTTATAAAAGCATATCTATTAAAACAAGTATTTTCATTTAATATTTCTCCACCAGTAAACTTTTTATAATATACTTCTTTACTATCTTTATTGATATTTTTTAGAGCGGCTTCTACTAAAGTTTTAGAGTTATCTATTTTATTATTATCTTTCTTATTTAATAAGATAATACTTAATACAATTAAAACTATTAGTAAAATCAAGCCACCTAAATATAATATTTTCTTATTCTTCATATAGTACCTACTTTTCTATATATCCACTAGTCTTCTTAATATACATATCATCTGTTATAGTTTTATATCTTTCACCCGTATAATCATCAGTAAA
>CAMFBT010000075.1 GCA_945948625.1 uncultured Mycoplasmatota bacterium
TTAAATTTGCTTCAAATAAAATAACTAGTGAAAAACCAACTGGAGATTACGAAACAATATCATATTATAGATATGTAGAAAAAAATAAAGAAACAAAATGGTCTACAGAAACATATCTTGATGGATATACAAAAACAGGAAATACTAAAGTAGAATAGAACTTCAAATGAAGTTCTATTTTAATATTTTATCAACTATACCATACTTTAATGCTTCATTACTATCCATAAAGTAATCTCTTTCTGTATCTTTGTCAATTTTCGTTATATCCTTTCCAGTGGCTTCAGCTAGAATTTTATTAAGTTTTCCCTTCAATTTAAGAATTCTCTCAGCAGCAATCTTAATTTCTGTAGCTTGTCCCTGAACACCTCCTAGAGGTTGGTGAATCATAACTTCAGCATTAGGAAGAATAAATCTCTTTCCTTTTTTACCTGTCGCAAGAAGAAAAGCAGCCATAGAAGCAGCCATACCAACACAAATAGTAGATACATCACTTTTAATAAAATTCATTGTATCAAAAATAGCCATACCTGCGGTAATAGATCCTCCAGGAGAATTAATATATAAACTAATATCATCATTATTTATACTATCTAAATAAAGAAGTTCAGCAACAACAGTATTAGCATTATTATCACTAATTTCACCATTCAAAATAATAATTCGATCCTTTAATAATCTTGAATAAATATCATAAG
This sequence comes from uncultured Mycoplasmatota bacterium, assembly GCA_945948625.1. Lineage (GTDB taxonomy): Bacteria > Bacillota_I > Bacilli_A > RF39 > UBA660 > CAG-302. The sequence goes on from CAMFBT010000075.1 coordinate 699, forward strand.
CTCTTTCACCCATATCGTTTTTTTCAATAATAGTAGGAATTAAATTCATATAAATCACCCATAAATAGTATAATATATAATGCACATAAATATAATAAAAAAAGTATGACAAAATATAACAATCTATGATATAATAATAATATAATATCCAAGGAGGAAAATAAAATGGAAACAATAATAATAACTCTGGATAATGGAGAAAAAAAAGAATATGTAAAAGGAATAAAATTAAAAGAAATAATAGAAAACCTAAAGGGAAAAGATAACCAATCAGTACTAGCGGCAAAATATAATAACAAAATGATAGATTATGAAGAAATATTAACAAAAAGTGGAACTCTAACATTATATGATATAAATACAAAAGAAGGCAATAAAATATATGAAAAAGGACTACTTTATCTTTTTGAAGTGTCCGCAGTTGAAATACTTGGCAAAAATACCAAAATAACAGTAAGACATTCAATAGATAAAGGAGTATTTTGTACTATTAATAAATCAATAGAAGAAGAAGATATAATTAAAATAAAGAAAACAATGAAAGAAAAAGTAAAAGAAAATATTCCATTTATAAAAATAGAAACATCAAAAACTGAGGCTATAGATTATTTTAAAAATATTAAAAGAGATGATAAAGTAAGAACATTGTTCTATAACACAACAAACTTTGTTACATTATATAAACTAGGAAATACATATAACTATATAATAGGTAATCTACCATATAGTACAGGAAGTTTAAAATATTTTGATTTAACACTTATAAAAGATCGTGGAGTAGTAGTAAGATTTCCTTCAATATATGATAATGGCAAAGTAATAAAATATACACATCATGATAATTACTTTAATAGTATAGAAGAATATACATTATGGGGAAATAATTTAAAAATAAATAATCTTGGAGAACTTAATGAGTTTATAACAAAAAATAATGCAGGAGATATAATACAGTTATCAGAGATAATGCAAGACTATAAACTACTTAGTATAGCAGAACAAATAGTTTTAAATAAAGATGATTATAAAGTAATATTGTTATCAGGACCATCAAGTTCAGGAAAAACAACCACTGCAATGAAACTATCTCTTTATTTAAAAAGTTTAGGATTAAATCCAACCCACTTATCATTAGATGATTATTTTCATGAAAGAGCAGAAACCCCATTAGGAGCAAATGGAAAACCAGATTTTGAATCATTAAAAGCAATAGATGTACAATTATTTGATTCTCAAATAAGTAAATTATTAAAAGGAATAAAAGTAACAGTTCCAACATTTAATTTTATAGATGGAAAAAAAGAATATAAAAGAGTAGTCCAATTAAAGGAAAATGATATTTTGATAATTGAAGGATTACATGCTTTAAATGAAGAAATATTAACAAATATACCAAAAAAGAAGAAGTTTAAAGTATATATAAGTCCATTAGCATATCTAAATATAGACGATGATAATAGAATAGGAATGACAGACTTAAGATTATTAAGAAGAATAATAAGAGATAATAGAACAAGAGGATATTCACCATCAAAAACATTAGAAACATGGTCAGATGTACGAGATGGTGAAGAAAAATATGTTTTTCCATATCAAGACAATGCTAATGTTATGTTTAATACAAGTTTAGCATATGAACTCGCAGTACTAAAAACATATGCAGAACCATTATTATTCACAATCAAAGAGGATGATCCTAACTATCAAACTGCACAGAGATTAATAGAACTACTAAAATTTGTTCTACCAATATCAAGTGAAACAGTACCAAAAACATCAATATTAAGAGAATTTATTGGTGGAAGTTATTTTGAATAAAATAAAGCATATATTAAAATAGGTGTAAGATGAATAAATACAAACTATTAATAATAATATGCTTTTTTCTTTTAACATTAACATTACCAAAGGTAACAGCAACAGTAAAAAACTTAAATTTAATTGGTAAAGTAATTGTTTTAGATGCAGGCCATGGAGGAAAAGATGACGGAGCAGTAAATAGTAAAATAATAGAAAGAGAACTAAATCTCATATTAGTAAAAAAATTAGAAAAAGAACTAGTATCACAAGGAGCAATAGTTTATTTGACAAGAGAAGATGAAAATGATTTATCCACAACTACTGTTAATAGAAAAAGAAGTGATTTATATAATAGAGCCAAATACATAGATAAAATATCACCAGATATGTATATATCAATTCATTTAAATTCTTCTTCTTCCCCATCTTGGAGAGGACTTCAAATATTTTATACTAGTAAAAATGAAAAAAATAAATTAATAGCGGAAACAATAACAAACCACCTTAAAGAAAAAATGTCAAATATAAGAGAAATAAAAAAAGATAATACTTACTATATGTATAAACATATATCATCACCAGGTATTCTAATAGAAGCAGGATTTATATCCAATCCAAGTGATAATTATTTGTTAAGAAATGAAGAATATCAAGATAAATTAATAATATCAATATCAGAAGGAATAGAAAAATATTTTAAAAATAACTAACTAAGTATTTAAAAAAAACAAAAAATGTTGTATACTCATAATAGGTGATAGTATGCAAAAAATATATTTAAAATATGATGAATATAATCCACCAGTAGAATGTGATTATGGATTTGTTCCAGAAATGATATATTTAGGATTTCTATATCCAATAAAAAAGAAAAATTATAAAATGTT
>CAMFBT010000076.1 GCA_945948625.1 uncultured Mycoplasmatota bacterium
TCATTTATTATTCTTTCTACTTCTAGTCCTGCTATTTTACCAGCATTCTTAGTTGCTTGTCTTTGACTATCATTAAAGTATGCTGGAACTGTAATAACAGCTTTTGATACTGTTTCTCCAAGATAAGATTCTGCTGTTTTCTTTAAATCTCCTAATATCATAGCAGATATTTCTTCTGGTGTATATTCTTTTCCATTAGCAGATACTTTTTCACTAGTACCCATTTTTCTTTTTATTGAAGATATTGTATCTTTATTAGTTACCATTTGGTTCTTGGCTTTTTGTCCTACGATGATATCTCCATTTTTAAATGCTACTACTGAAGGAGTTGTTCTCATTCCTTCTGGATTAGCTATTACTTTTGCTTCACCACCTTCATAAATTGCAACACAACTATTAGTTGTTCCTAAATCTATTCCTATTATTTTACTCATATTTATCATTTCCTTTCTTTATTTTTTCTCATCATCAAAATCATGTATTATTTTGATGTCTTTTTCTTTATTTGTATTTTTCTTTTTACTTTTTTTAATATTTATATATATAATGTAACTTAATAAAGCTATTATGATAAAGGGTAAAAGCCATATCACAAACTTTACTGCTATAATAGATAGTATTATTGATATAACTATATATATTATTTCTTTAATTGTTTCTTTATTCATAATTATTCATTTACCTTTACCATAGCAGTTCTAAGTACTCTATCTTTATACATATATCCTTTTTGAAGTACAGCAGTTACAATACCTGATTTTTTAGTAGTATCATGATCCATTATTACTGCTTGTTCATATGCCGGATCAAATTCTTTATCTAAGCAGTCTATTTCTTTTACTTCAAACTTTTCTAGTAAAGATTTTATATCTTTATACATAAGTTTGAATCCTTCAAGAAACTTTGATACTTCATCTTCTAAATTATTATCATCCATATTGATAGCTCTTTCAAAATTATCTAGTATAGGAAGAAAACCTTTTAGAATATCTTCTTCAGCATATTTTATTATTCTATTTGTTTCTTCATCTTTTCTCTTTTTATAATTAATAAGTTCTGCTTGATTTCTTAGAAGTGTTTCTTCAAGTAATTTTATTCTTTCTTTTAATGATTCAGTCTCATTACCCAAATGTTTTTCATGATGACTATCTTTTTCCTTACAACTATTTACTTCATTGTTATTTTCTTTTTCTTTACAATTACACTTATCATTGCAAGTACATTCTTTTATGTCATCTTTTATATCTTTTTTCTTTTTTTTATTTTTATCCTTATTTTCCACTAGTGCCTCCTAAATTGTTTTTGATATAATCAAGTAGTGTTACTACTCTATCATATTCCATTCTCTTAGGACCAATTATTGCTATTGTTCCTTCTTCTCCATTTATATTATATTTAGTTTTGATAACTGAAACATCATCCGTAAGTTCTGTTTCACTACCTACATAAATATTAATACCATTATCTTCTTCTTTCATTTTAGAAATACTATCTTTATCTTCAAATTTATTTAGTATTTCTTTTACTTTATCTATATTAGTGAATTCTGGTTGTTTTAACATATTAGTTCTTCCACCAAAATAAGCATTATCACTTTGTGTAGTAGTAAATTCGTGAAAAGCATCATAGAAAGTATTATATAATACTTCATATTGGCTAACATAATCTTTTATTATGGGTTTTACTTCATATTCAAGTTTTTCACTAACTTCATTAATTGGTGTACCTACGACTAATTTATTTATTAATTCAACAGTCTTTTTTACTTCTTCATTTGATACTGCACTTGGTAGATATAATGTTTTATGCTCTACAACACCTTTATCTGTTATTACTATTGCTAATATTTTATTATCTTCAAGTGGTACTACCTCAACTTTTTTTAATTTATTTTCTTTTGATGCTCCTCCTAGTACTACTGCTGTATAATTTGTTATTTCACTAATTATTTCAATACTTTTCTTTATTGTATCAGTTAAATCTAATGAATTATTTCTAAATATTGTCTGCAACTTCAACATATCTTCACCAGTCATATTTTTTGGTTTCATCAAGTTATCTACATAATACTTATATCCTTCTTCACTAGGTATTCTTCCTGAAGCAAAATGATTTTTTTCTAGTAAGTGTAATTCTTCTAGTGTAACCATTTCGTTTCTTATTGTGGCTGATGAACACTTAAGTTTTTTGCAAATATGATTTGAACTAACTGGCTTTGCTGTTTTTATGTATTCTTCTACAATAACTTTAAGTATTTCTTTTTGTCTTTTGGTGATCACTTTATCACTTCCTTTAGCAATCTTTTTATTTCATTGCTAATACCATTATATTACTATTCTTTAGCAATGTCAACTAAAAATTGCTAATTTTTCTATTTTTTTAAAGATGATAGTATTTATCATCTTTATTCTTTTATTATTTTATCTTTATAATCTGATACTGGTTTATAACTTAGTCTATGATATTTTGTTATACCATATTTTTTTATTGCTTCAATATGTTTCTTTGTGCCATATCCTTTGTTATGTGCTAAATCATACATTGGATATTTTTTGTCTAGATCATACATCATTTTATCTCTTGTTACTTTAGCTATAACTGATGCTGCTGCAATTGAAATTGATTTGGAGTCCCCTTTAATTATACTAGTTGTTGGAATATCTATATCTAAAGGCATGGCATCTATTAGAACATGTTCTAACTTTATACCTGTATTTTTAATGGCTTCTTTCATTGCTATCTTTGTTGCTTCATATATATTTACTTCATCTATCTTCTTTTCATCTACTATTCCTATTCCAATAGCAATTGCTTTTTCTTTAATTATTTCATAGTATTTATCTCTTTTTTTCTCTGATAATTTTTTTGAATCTGTAAGTCCTTCTAAAACAAAATCTTTAGGTAAAACTACACATGCCGCTACTACACTTCCTATTAATGGACCTCTTCCTACTTCATCTACACCCCCTATTATATTTATTCCTTCACTATATAATTCTTTTTCATACTTGTATAAATCTTCCATTTTTTACTTCCATTTCTTTAATATATTATTTAATTTATTTTGTTTTTCTAAATTACTTACATTATTTATTTTATTTTGTAGATTATTTGCCATCATACTAGGAGTTCTTCTATTTAACTCTCTTTCTTTTGTTATATTGTTATTATTAAACATTTTATTCATAAATTCTCTTTCTTTTTCTCTTCCTCTTTTTGCTACATCATTATGATTCGCAGTCCATGTTCTATCAAAAACTTTTGTTAGATCTTCTACTCTATTTATATTATTCATTTATCTCACCCTTATATTTATTAT
>CAMFBT010000077.1 GCA_945948625.1 uncultured Mycoplasmatota bacterium
TAGTAGTGCTTCTACAAGTACATGGAATGTAGGAGTAAGTAAAAGTATTAATAGTGATGGAACATATTATCCAATAACTAAAAAAATAGAAGAATACACAATTTCTTATGATGCCAATGGTGGATATAATGCCCCTCCTGCTCAGACAAAACAACATGATGTAGCTTTAACACTATCATCTAAAAAGCCAACTAGATCTGGATATAACTTTAAAGGTTGGGGCACTAGTAAATATTCAAGTTCTGTAGCATATAATGCTGGTGGTAGATATACTGCTAATTCAAGTATAACACTTTATGCTGTATGGAGTGAAGTACCAAAATCTCCGCCATCACTTAATTATAGTCCATCAGGTGGCTCTTCAGTATGCTCTGGAACTAAAGTAACACTAACTTGTACTGATAGAAGTGGCGATGGAATGAGTGAGGCCAAAATTAATGATAATGGAACAATAAGAACAGGAACATCTTCTGCTAGTGATAGCTTAAATACAATAAGAAATGGCAATATAACAACATATTTCTCTTGTACAGATAAAGGCGGTAGAACAACAACTGCTACTGCTAACTATACAGTAACTAATTGTTCTTCTGGCGGCGGAGGTTCGTCAGGTGGAGGAACCACTACCAAAAAATGCCCTTCTGGATATGTAGAATATAGTTCTGTTCAATGTAGAAAAAAAGTAGGAGCAGCTACATGTGCAGCAACATGTAGAACATATGATACGAATAAAACAAAATGTCAAAGTTATTCAACATATTGTAATTGGAATGGAGCAGGTAGAGGAGCTTGTCCTCCAAAAACTCAGTATGAAGGAAAATGCTTATCATATAAATGTACAACAGGAACATTATCAGGAACAAATTGTTATTTATATGCAAATAAATCTTAAAAGGGTGTAATATTATGAAAAATAGAAAAATATTAACAATAGCTTTAATAGTAATAATAATTTTAATAATAGGTATATTATTAATTAGATTTTTACATGAAGAAAAAGATGAAAATGTTAAAGGGAAATATTATTTAGTTGCTACACAAACAGAAATAAATAATAAAATAGAATTCTTAGATATAGTTCCTTTTGAATTAACATATGATAACAATTTTATGACATTTTGTTCAGAAAAACCAAAAGAATGCACTACTGTAGAATACAAAAAAAATGATAACACCTATGAAATTGAACTATGGGGAGATGGAACATTATCTGGTACATTTTTCATAGTTGAACAAACAAAAAATGCACTAGTTATAGAAAAATATATAGATGACAATAATAAAATAATAAACTACTTTGAAGCAAAGAAGTAACAAAATTACTTGTTACTTCTTTATTTTTTATCTTCTTCTTTTCATATTTTAAAATTATCATAATATACTTAATTAGAAAGAAGAGGAATATATATGATAAATAAGAAGAATTTATGGTTTTTAACATTATTTAGTTTAGTACTAGTATTATCAATATACTATGTAACAATGCCAAACGAAATATTTGAAATAAACAAAGAAAATAATAAAGTAGATAATGTAGTAGTAGAAACAAAAGAATCTGATATTATATCAGCACTAAAAGTAGAAGATGATACAACAGTAATGAATAAAATAAATAGTTTAAAAGAAAAACTAACAAATAGTGAAGCAAGTACAGAAGAAAAAAATTCAGTATTTGAAGAATTAAAACAAATAAACAAAAATTCATCCAAAGAAGAAACACTAGAAGTAAAAATAAAAGAGTTATGTAATTGTGAAAACTTTGTAAAAATAGAAGGAGATAATGTAAGAGTAGTATTAGATAGTAGTGATTCAAATGTAAGTAGCGCTAATAATATAATGCGATTAGTCCAAAAAGAATTTGATGAAAAGATGTATATTTCAGTAAAATATAATTAATATAGTCAAAAATATCTCACTTTATTTAATAATGTGAATACAATAATATAGCAGATATATACCACCCTATAGGGAAGTGAGGTATTTATGAATAAGGGTATATTAACTAAAAGAGAAAAAGAGGTATTTTCATTATTAATAGAAAATAAAACAACTAAAGAAATAGCGGACATATTAAATATAAGTGAAAAGACAGTAAGAAATCATATTTCAAATACAATGCAAAAATTATCAGTAAAAGGAAGAGCACAAGCAGTAGTAGAATTAATTAAATTAGGAGAAATTACTTTATAAAGCACTAAAAAGTGCTTTTTTCTTCTTTTATAGTATTAAATAAAAAATAAAACATATATTTTACTAGGTGAAAGTTATGTTAAAAAAAATGTCCATAAAAAAAATAATAGTATCTAGTACTGCTATAGTATTATTATTAATACTTTATTTAATACCAGATAATAAGAAAGAAGTTAATTTAAAAAATAATAGTATAGAATATACTTATAATAATGTCATAAGTACAATTTACCTAATAGATAGTAATGATTATGTAGCAAGAACAACAATATCAACTTGTAAGTGTGAAAAAGAAGATTTAGCTAGAGATTTAGTAGAAGGACTTATAATAGGAGGACAAAAAAATAATATAATACCTAATGGATTTAGAAGTATAATACCTCCTGATGTAAGTATAAAAAATATAGAATTAAAAGATAAAATATTAACAATAGATTTCTCAAAAGAATTACTAGAAGTAAATAAAAAAGATGAAGAAAAAATGATTGAAGCAATTATCTATACATTAACAAGTATAGATGGCATAGATAAAGTAATAATAAAAGTAGAAGGAGAAGTACTTTCAAAACTTCCAAATTCTAAAATAAATCTTCCAACAGTATTAGATAAAAGTTATGGTATAAATAAAAATTATGATTTAACAAATCTAAATAATATTATATCGTATACTACTTACTATACAAGTACTTATAATGATACCAAATACTATGTACCAGTAACAAAATATATAAATAGCAAAGATAATGATATAGTAAAAATAATAATAAAAGAATTAAGTAGTAGTCCTATATATGAAACTAATTTAATGAGTTATTTAAATACAAATGCTACATTAAATAATTATGAATTATTAGGAAATAACTTAAAATTAAATTTTAATGAATCACTATTAAATGATATAGATGAAAAAAATATTTTAGAAGAAGTAATATATACAATAAGTTTATCAATGGATAATATTTATAATGATTTAGAATCAGTTTCTTTCTTAGTAAATAATGAAGAAATATATACTATAAATATTACTGATATAAAGTAAAATTCTTGATTTGGTGTAAAAATAACAATATAAAATTCTTGATTTGGTGTAAAAA
>CAMFBT010000078.1 GCA_945948625.1 uncultured Mycoplasmatota bacterium
GAACTCACGCAGTCAGCTTGGAAGGCTGAGGTTCTACCATTAAACTACACCTGCATCAGTAGGCAATAATAATATTACTATAAAATTGCCGTTCTGTCAATTATTTTATGCAATTTTATTAAAAAATTACATAAACTTTACAAAAAATCACCATAATATAATCAATTTTTAATCAAATTAGGATTAATTAAAGAAAGACTAACTTTACTTTTTTCTAATGAAACATTATCCACATAACAAGTAACAATATCTCCAACAGAAACAATTTCACTAGGATGTTTAATATATTTATCAGTCATTTTAGAAATATGAACAAGACCATCATCATGTAAACCTATATCAATAAAAGCACCAAAATCTACAACATTTCTAACAATACCAGATAATTCCATACCTACTTTTAAATCTTCAATCTTCAAAATATCACTTTTTAAAATAGGTTTATCAAAATCATCCCTAAAATCTCTATTAGGTCTCATAAGACACTTAATAATATCTTCTAAAGTATAAATATCAGTACCAAGTTCAGAAGAAACCTTTTTAACATCAATATCAGTTAATGCATCAGATAATTTTTTACTTCCAATATCATTAATATCAAAACCATATATATTAAGAAGTTTAAGAGAAATGTCATAACTTTCAGGATGAATAGAAGTAACATCCATTGGATTATCTCCATCAATAATTCTCATAAAACCAATAGACTGTTCATATGCCTTAAAACTAAGAACCTTATTCTTAATAAGTTCATTTCTTGATTTAATTTTACCATTTTTTTCTCTATAATTAACAATCTTTTCAATAGCAGTTTTTGTAAGTCCAGAAACATACTTCAAAATAGAAGGACTAGCAGTATTAACATTAACACCAACATTATTAACACACTTAGAAACAACAAAATCCAATGATTCATCTAGCTTTTTCTCATTAACATCATGTTGATATTGCCCAACACCAATACTTTTACTATCAATTTTAACAAGTTCAGATAAAGGATCCTGAAATCTTCTTGCAATACTAATAGCACTTCTTTTTTCAACTGTTAAATCGGGAAATTCATGTATAGCAAGTTCACTAGCAGAATAAACACTAGCTCCTGCTTCACTAACTATAACATATTTAACATTCTTATCTTTATATTCACTAATAGCTTCTGCTACTAATTTTTCACTTTCTCTAGAAGCAGTACCATTACCAATTGCTACTACATCAATATCATACTTCTTAAATAAATCTTTTAAAATGTTTTTAGCTTCATCCCACTTATTATGAGGTTCATGTGGATAAATAACAGAAATATTAAGTACACTAGAAGTTGGACTAACTACAGCTAATTTACAACCTGTTCTAAAAGCAGGATCAAATCCAAGTACAGTAATATCTTTCATTGGAGGAGTAAGTAATAAGTTCTCTAAATTATTTCCAAACACTTTAATAGCAGCTTCCTCACTTATATCTTTAAGTTCACTTCTAACTTCTCTTTCAACACTAGGAAAAATAAGTCTTTTATAACTATCTTTAATAACCTCTTTAACTATATCAGAAGACATAACATCCTTATTTTTTATAATTTTATTTTCCAAATAAGAAATAATATAATCATTATCAACTTCAATATTAACAGTTAAAATATCTTCTTTTTCTCCCCTATTAATAGCAAGTATCCTATGCGGCTTAATAAACTTAACTCTTTCTTCATAATTATAATACATTTCATAAGTACCATTTTCATCATTACTATTCTTTTTCTTTTTAGTATGAATAATACCATGATTTATCATATTATTTCTAATATACTTACGATAACTAGCATTATCACTAATCCATTCAGCAATAATATAACTAGCTCCTTTAATAGCGGTTTCCATATTTTTAACATTATCATTAAGATAGGAACCAGCAATTTTATTAATATCAATATCTTTAAAAGTCATTATAATTTTAGCTAAAGGTTCTAACCCATTTTTAATAGCCTCAGTAGCTTTAGTCTTTTTCTTTTCTTTATAAGGTCTATAAATATCTTCTACTTCAACTAATTTATCACACTTCATAATATTATCTCTAATCTCTGTAGTAAGTAACCCCTTCTCATCAATTAGCCTAATAACATCTTCTTTTCTCTTTAATAAATTAACTTGATATTCATATACTTCACTAATATTTCTAATTTGTTCTTCATCTAAAGCACCAGTAACTTCTTTTCTATACCTAGCAATAAATGGAATAGTAGATCCCTCTTCAAGTAATTTTAAAGTAGCAATAACACTTTCTCTCTTAATATTTAAATCATTAACTATACCATTAATAATAACATCATTCATATATATCATATCTCCTATCTAACTATTTTATTTCTATTTTTTTTATTATAAGCATCAATTTCACTATCAAAATCGCTATAAATCCTATCTTTATCATTAAGAAATGTCTTTTTAATAACAACAATAGGAATATTAAGTCTTTTAGCTTCTTCAATATCTATATCTCTTATTTTATCGTAAGAAACAACAAAATCAGGTCTCATAGTTTTATATTTACCAGTCCCATTAGGAGAATTAGCAATATCAATTTCACTATACCAACTACTACCATTAACAATTTCTTTAGAAGTCATAATTCTATTAACATATTTAGTAATATTCTCATTATCATAACTATTAGAGCTAAAAGAATCCTGTTCTAACATATGAATAATATTATCATTATCAAAAGAATAATATCCATATACAATACTACCATCACCATAAACATTACTATTTTCATTTGAAATAATTGAGTAGCAGTCTCTCATATTTATAGTCTCTTCCTTATATCTAGAACCAAGAGTTCTAACCAACATCGTATATTCGCAATCTCTTAAATCATAAACATTAAAACCATACTTAGCACTATATTCTTTATTAATTTTATCATTATACTTAGATAAATCAATCATATCTTCTTTAATTTTATCATAAGCATAATCTTTTATTCTTCTTAAATCATCATAAAAAATAGTACTAATATTTTTATCTCTAAGTTTATTAAATAAATTAATCT
>CAMFBT010000079.1 GCA_945948625.1 uncultured Mycoplasmatota bacterium
ACTATTAATATTATTGATAATATTACTATTACTGCTATTAATTCTATTAATGTAAATCCTTTTCTATTTATTTTTTTCATTTTTCATTCCTCCACTACCTATATATTATCATAAATAGATGTTTTTAGCAAGATTACTTATGATATGATAGTATAAAATTAACTGATACAAAAATATTTTGATTTGTTTAAATATTTGCTTATTGATATAGAATGATTTAGACTTGATATTTTATTTATTTGTTTATATAATTATTATAGGTGACTGAAGTGAATTTAATATATGGTAACAAAAACATTGTTTTATTTGAATGTAAAAGTTTCTTTGATAGACTTAAAGGATTTATGTTCACTAAGAATATAAATAATGCTCTTTTGTTTGATAAATGTAATAGTATTCATACTTTTTTTATGAAAGAGAATATTGATGTTATTATGTGTGATAATAATAATGTTATTTTGTTTTATTATAAAAATATGGGTAAGAATAAAGTGATTCTTCCTAAAAAAGGAGTCAAAAAAGTATTTGAAACTCCAAGTAATTATTTTGATATTAAAATAGGAGAAAGGATGATTATTAAATGAATATTGCTATAATTGGTACTGGTGCTTATGGAATGGCACTTGCTAGTATTTTTTATGATAATAAATGTAAAACTAAGATGTGGACTAATAGCGATGAAGAAAAGAATATGCTAATTAAAAGTGGTAAAAGTGATAAAGTGGACTTTGTTATTCCTAAGGATATTGTTATTAGTACTGATATGAAAGAAGTAATAGAAGATGCAAATATTATTATGATAGCCATTCCTGCTAAATTCTTGGATAGTACTAGTAAGATTATTAATAAATATTATAAGAGTAAGCAAGTTATTTGTATTGCTTCAAAAGGTATTGAACAGAATACTTGTAGATTTTTATATGATGTTATAAGAGAAAATATTAAGACTAGTAATATTGCTATTATTTCTGGTGGTACTTTTGCAGTTGATATTGTTTATAAAGTACCTATTGGTTTATCTCTTGCTACTAAAAGTAATTATGCCAAAGATATGATTATGAAATATATGATGAATGACTATGTTAAACTTAGACATACTAGAGATATAATTGGAACAGAAGTTTGTGGTTCTATTAAAAATGTTATTGCTATTAGTGCTGGTATGCTTGATGGAATGGGATATCCTATTTCTACAAGTAGCATGTTTATTACAGAATCACTTCATGATATTAAAGCTTTAATTAAGGCTCTTGGAGGTAGTAAGAAAACTATTCTTTCTTTTGCTGGTTTTGGTGATCTTCTTCTTACTTGTACTTCAGTTAAAAGTAGAAATTATACTCTTGGTAAATTAATTGGTGAAGGGAAAAGTAAAGAAGAAATTGATAAATATATTGAGAGTACTACTATTGAGGGATTATATACTCTTAAGTCTATTAAAAAACTTCTTCGTAATAAAAGAATTGAAATGCCTATTATTGACCTTATTTATGACATTATTATTAATGATAAAAATCCTAATGAACTTAAAACTTTTTTGATTGAAAAAGAATAAGAAGTAGTTAATTACTATCTATGTAACTTTCTACTTCTTTTATTGTGTTATTAAAATCATTATAGTCTGTTTCAAACCATTTTATTTTTAATTGATGATTAAAAAATGTATATTGTCTTTTAGCATAATGTCTTGAATTTTGTTTTATTTTCTCTATCATTTCTTCTTTTGAAATGTTTCCATCTAAATATGAATATACTTCTTTATATCCTATTGCATTTAGTAATGGTTTTGTTTTAACACCTTTATCATAAAAACTTTTTACTTCATCAATTAAACCATTTTCAATCATTTTATCTACTCTTTTATTTATTTTATTATATAATATTTGCCTATCTGTAGTTAAACCTATAAATAATGCATCGTATAATAATTTGTCTGTTTTGTTTTTGTTTATTGATTTATTATTTTCTTTATAATAATTTATTGCTCTTATTAATCTTCTGCGATTATTTTTATCTATTATGATGTCTTTATCTAATTCTGTTAATTTTGTATACAATTCTTCATTTGTTAGATTATCATAAGTATCTTTTTCTTTTTCTTCAGTTAATTTATAATCATATAATGCTGCTTTTATATATAGTCCTGTACCGCCAACAATGATTGGTATTTTACCTCTATCTTGTATTTCTTTAATTTTTTCTCGGCAATCTTTTTGATAATGATAAATGGTATAATCTTCATCTACTTCTTTAATACTAAGTAAATAATGAGGAATTCCTTCTTTTTCTTCTTCAGTTACTTTAGCACTACCAATATCTAATCCCTTATATACTTGAACTGCATCTGCATTTATTATTTCTCCATTATATTTTTTGGCTAATTCTATTGATAGTTTGGTCTTACCTACAGCAGTTGGTCCGGTTATAACAAGTATTTTTTTCATAGTTATACTCCTTTTTAAAGAAAAGAAGATTATCTTATTTTCTTTTTTGATTGTTTTGATTAAGCGAATATTCTAGAGGACTTCTTAATCCTAATTCTATTTCTTTTAATTCATTAGCTTTTTTTAGTTCTACTACTAAATATTTTAATACTTCAATATTTCTATTTGAATCTCTTAAAGCTAATGTTAAACTTTTCATTACATCTGTTTCATATGACATTATATCACCTCATTTGCATGATATAATATCATACTATGGTAATGATGTCAATTAATTTTTAATTTAGAGACTATAGGCTCTAAATTACTATAGAAAGACTTTGGC
>CAMFBT010000080.1 GCA_945948625.1 uncultured Mycoplasmatota bacterium
TATCACAAAATAATCTATAAGTCAATTATTTACGATAAATATTTACATATTTCTCATTATATTTCTTACTCTTTAATAATTTCAAATTACCATAACTATCTAGTAATTTATCAGTACTATATTCTAATACTAATATACCACCATCATATAGTAAATCATATTTATTAACTAAATCAATAACCTCATTCATAACATTCATTTTATATGGAGCATCTACTAATATAATATTAAACTTAATATTATTATTTTTAAAATATAATAAAGCATCTCTATAATCTTTATTCAATATAATACTTTTATCCTTAATATTCATATTATCAATATTTTTATTTAAATACTTTAATATTTCTTTACCATTATCTACAAAGTAACATTTACTAGCTCCCATAGATATAGCTTCTATACCAAGACTACCAGTTCCACAAAATAAATCAACAACGGTAGAATTATCAATATAACTTTGAATACTAGCAAACATAGATTCCTTAACCCTATCCATTGTAGGTCTAGTTCCATTAATATTATATCCAAGTATATTTCTACCTTTTAAATATCCACTTATAACCCTCATCATTTACAACCCCTTACATCAGTATACTTCTTAAATCTTTTATTAATATCCATAACATAGTAAAATAGTTCATTATAATATTTCATATATTTTACATATTCATCATAACTATTAATTTTTTTCTTAAGAGATATCTTTTCATAATCATCATCAGAAGCATTATATTTATCAATAAGTTCCAATAACTTATCATTTTTAAGTACTAATAATTTATAATGCTCCAACTTCTTAATTAAATCACTATCTTCAAAAGCATTAATAAGTGCTTTTGTTTTATCAATTATATTATCCATTATCTATATTTAAAACTCTTTTCCATTTCTCTTTGAATATCTCTTTCTTTAATAGTCTCTTTTTTATTATAATTCTTCTTACCTTTAGCAAGACCTAATAATACTTTAGCTTTATTTTTAACAAAATATATCTTTAAAGGTATTATAGTATAACCTTCTTTTTCTAATTTATCTCTTAATTTTAATATTTCCTTTTTATGAAGTAATAATTTCCTAGTTCTATCTTCCTCATGATTAAATCTATTTCCCTCATCATAGATAGAAATATGAGTATTAAGTAAAAATATCTCATTGTTTCTAATAATAGCATAACTATCTTTAATATTAACTTTACCTAATCTAATAGATTTAATTTCTGTACCAGTAAGAACAATACCAGCTTCATAAGTATCTTCTATCTCATAATCATATCTTGCTTTTCTATTTAATATTTCCATAGTAATCACCTTTTCTATATATAATTATATCTTAAAATACCATTTTTAACAATAGCATTTACTATTTCATTTACCACATTATTTTTATTTACTAATAAACATACCATAAAGTATTGACACTCATATTTATATATATTATTATAAACGATAAGACAATCATAAAAGAGGAGGCAATAAATGATCAATTTAATTAAAAATCAAAGTAAAACAAAAAATAATCATATAGATATAACAAGTGAATGGATTAAAAATAAAAGACCAAACAGTCATAAAGTAATAGACAGAAATTATTTTAAAGATGACTATGGAAATATATACAGAGTAGATAATAAAAATGTCGTTTTAGATTATTCAGATAAAGAAAAAGAAATTGCAATATGGTTAGAAAATACATTCGGTGGCAGAATATATATGTTACCAAGAGTTAATAGTCCAATTGGAATTCAAACTTCAGATTATTTATTTAGAAATGAAAAATGGGATTTAAAAGAAATTAATGGTAAAAGTAATCAGGTACTTTATCATTCAATATATAATAAATCAAAGCAAAGTAAAAACTTTATATTAGATATAACAAATTCAGAATTATCTTTTGAAATTGCCAAAAAACAAATCAAAAAAATATATAAAAGAACAGATTTACCATTTATTGATAAAATAATATTAAAAAAAAATAATAATTTTTTTGTATATAAAAGAAAATGAATGTGACCGCACTGTAAAGTCAGCACGACCACATTCATTACATATAGTATACATAATTTATTAAATTATGTCAATCATTTCTACTTATTCATTAAAATTAATTATATTAACCTAATGCATTAACACTCATAGTATTATCCATATTTTTAATAACACTAGAATATTTATTATATATTCTTTCACAATCACTAAGATATGTTTTTATATCAGGATTAGAAAAAGGTATAACTTTATAATCATTATTATTTTTAGAATAAGTATATACTAGTTCATTATTAATATCACTTAATTTAATACTAGAATTATTATCCTTATCAATATATTTAGTTATTTTAATTGTACTTAAAAGACCTACTGTTGTATTATAGTCAATATTAGTTTCTTGAGCAGATAAAAAATTACCAAGAGAATATATAACTAGAGTATCATTAATAAAAGTAACAGGCATAACAACATGAGGATGAGTACCAATAATTATATTAACACCTAAAGACTCCAAGTAATTAGCCATATCAATTTGATATGCTGTAGGAGTATGAGTATACT
>CAMFBT010000081.1 GCA_945948625.1 uncultured Mycoplasmatota bacterium
CATTATTATCTTTTTTTACTTCAAATTCTATTGTATATTTTACTTTTTCTTTTGCCTTCTCTAAAGCATCTAACTTGGTATTGTTATATTCTTCTATTGTATAATCTGTTTTTCCTTGATATTTGCTAACTGCTTCATTAATGGCTTTTTTATAATCTATAACTTCTATTTCCGTAGTTATTGTACTTGTATCTCCATCTATTTTTTCTTCTTTAACTTGATATGTTAGATTTTTATATTGTTTTTCTATTATTTTACGATATCTTTCTTTTTGATTACTAGTTAATGTTTCTTCATTTACTACTTCTTCTATTCCACTCTTAATATCTTTATCTAACATTTGATATTTTGTAAGCAAATCTTCAACTTTAGAGGTTGGACTATTAGATAATGAGCATCCTACAAGTAAAAGTAAAAATATAAATAATGATAGTATTTTTTTCATTTTATCACCATTTATATTTTTTACTACTTATTTGTTTTTATACTAAAATTCATAATTATTTATTATTGTTATTACTTTTTCTTTTGAATATCCTAAAGTTAGTAAGTGATTATATACTTTATTTTTAAGTTTTATACCATTATATTTTTTATTTATTCTTATATCTTTTTCAATAATTTTTTCCATTCTTTCTCTTAATATATTATCTTCAAGTAATATAGAGTTTTCTTCAATTATAGATTGTGATACTCCTAATGAAGATAATTCTCTTTTTATTTTATAATCTCCCCAATTAGTAAAATTAAGTTTGTCTTTAATATATGCTTTAGTAAAAATATTATCATCTAAATATCCATTTTTTATTAATTTATTTATAGTCTTGTCTATTATATCTGTGTCTTCTTCTTTTTTTGAGAGATAATTATACATTTCTTTAATACTTCTTAATCTTATACTTATATATTTTTCTCCTACTTCTAGAAGATTATATATTTTATTTTCTTTTTCTAATTTACTATATAATTCTTTATTTATTTCTTTTTTTAGAAGTAATTCATTTTCTGTTATTACTCTTTCATCTAATTCTAAAACTTCTCCATTTGATAAATAAACATTGTATTTATTTTTTTTAGTTAATTCGTATTTTTCTATTTTCATATTCTACCTCTCTAGTAAGAAAAGAAGAGAATCATTTTTTACTTTTTGTTTCTCTTCCATATTCTTTCTTTTCTTCAATCATTGTCATAGTGATATTATCATCTATTTCTGATAGTGCTTTTGGATCTATATTTGAAAGAACTACTTTTTCTTTAACACTATCAATTATAACTTTACCCCAAATGATTCCTTCCTTTATTGTTAAATCATTAAACATATCAGGTGTAATCATTTTAACAAAATATCCAAATATTAATCTTTTAGTTGCTACGACTAATCTTTTGTCTGTTAGTACTACAATATTAGTATTAATTATCTCGTAACTTTTATAATTCTTTTGAGCAGCGAATACATACTTAACTTCTTCATCTTCTCCAATAAACTGTGAAGCTACTTTTGCATGAGCCTTTAATCTAAAAGCTATTGTTTTAGGATATTTTCTTTTAAATTCTTTTACTCTTTTATAGATTTCTTTATTCATTTACATCAACCTTAATATTTTCTTTGATGAAACTTACTAACTCATCTTTATCAACATATTGACCAATAGAATCAATTACTTTATCTTTATACATAAACAAAGTAGTTGGTGTTCCCCATTGTTTAGTTCTTAAATAAGAATTTGATTTATTTAATTTTGTTTGTTCTTCACTACTTAAATTAGCTAGATTTAAGTAATTTACTGGAACATTATATTCTTTAGCAACTTCTTCAACAATAGGTTCATACATTTCACAGTATCCACATCCATCATTAATAATTATTACTAAGAATGGTTTTTCTTGATTCATTAATTCTTCATATTCAGTATAAGTAATTGTTTTAGTACCAGGTGTTCCTTCTACTACTGCAGGTAATTCTATATTAATATTTTCTTTCTTAGTAGTAGTAACAATACATGCTACGATTAAAAGTACTACTACTAAAAGAATTAATACTATATCTTTCTGCTTAGAAGTTAATTTAAATTGTTTCTTTTCAGTAATTTCCTCTTTAACTGGAGTTACTACTTTTTCTTCCTTCTTAATTTCTTCTTTTTTTACTTCTTTTTTCTTAACTTCTTCTTTCTTGATATTTTCTTTAGCAACTACTTTTTTGTTATTTGTATTTACTTTTTTATTTTTTTGATTCTTATTAGTTTTGTTTTTTGATTTTTGATTTGCCATCTTATTTCCCTCCTAATGATAGTTTACACTTAAACCTTTAAAAAATCAAGTATTACATAATTATTTTGTCTTTTTTTGTCTATTTTTTATAATTATAATTAACTATTTTATTTTTTTGCAATTTTAGTATTGACAAAATCTTTAACTTAGTTTAATATATTAATCACCAGTTCGATTTAGGCGAATTGGTGCTAGTATCACACTAGCCAACCCCTTTTTATTCTTTTTGGGAGACTGTTCCTTAGGGGGTCAGTCTCTTTTT